>JAJAZK010000237.1 GCA_026785765.1 Rhodoferax sp.
CCCAGCATCCACTCGACCATACCCAGCAGTCGCAGTTTCTGGCTGCGGCTGCCGCTATTGTGGATGCGCAGATGCACGTGTTTGACCGCTGCGACGCTGTCCACGCACCAACGGGCACTCACCTGCACGTCTCCGCGGCGGTGCGAAATGCTGCTGCTGCCCTGGCCATGTGCCACCTGGTAGGTCACGCCGTCGGCACCCCAGGCGCCTGGCGCCACACTCCAGACCTGCCGCGTGCGTCGGTCTTGCAGCAGGAACCACTCTGCCGGTGGATCCGCCACCGGGTCGTTGGACCACGCAGTGAGCTGCATCAAGCGACTGTTCACAGCCCAGCTGTAGCCGCCGCCCGCCTCCGTCAGCAAACTGCCAAAGCCGGGATTGGCCAGAACGTTTATCCACGGGCGCGGGGGGCGCAGCGCAGCGCCGATCGCAAAGCGGAACTCGCCCGTTTGCCCATCAAACGCTCCCTGCGGGGCCACGTCAGCCAAGCCCGGCGGCACGGGCAGTTCCGGCGCGGCTGGCGCGGCTTCCTGTCGTTCCTGAATGGCCTGCGCATGCCATTCGCACCATTGTTCGACGTGGTGCAGGAATGGCCGTCCGTCGGCCTGCAGTTGCACCCGGGCGAGGATTTGCAGGGTGGATATCTCGTCTGCCGACAACTCGGCCGCGCGCAGCAGGTGCAGCTGGGTTTGCGCCGCCGCGGGTTGCGCCTGGCTGTCGCCCATGAAGCGTTCCCGCAGTGCAGTCAGCTCGCGTTGCAGTTCCATCTGGTAGGAAGTTGGCTCGCTGTTGACCACCACCAGGTCGCAGGCAATTCCGCCCCATGCCCACAGGCGCAAGGCTTGCACCAGCACGCGCAGCAGGCCAAGGCCCTCCACGACAGTGGCCCAGACCAGAATCAGCGGGCGGTCGCCGGAGATGCCCAGCCGCCACAACACCCGCTGGTCACAGACTCCGGCGTGTTCGGACGGCAGCGTGGCCGCAGCACTCCCGGGAGCACGCGTCAGACTATGCGCCAGCGCCGTTGTCAAGTTCTGGATGGCCGCAAAATTTTCACTGGTCAGGCGCATCGAGCGCAAACGGATCGCGGCCAACGTGGCCGACATCAGCGAGGCGCGTTGAACATGGCTGGATTGACGGTACTTGTCGATCACGGCGTGCAAAGTGGCGCCATCCGCGCTGGCAGCGGTGGCAAACGTCACCAGTGCCTTGGCGTGTGGCGCGATGCGCACCCGTACTGCCAGGACGCAGGCCGGATCCAGGCCAGTGTGCAGGGAGACACTCTCGGGCGGGGCTGCGCCGGACGCTGGAGCTTGGGCCACGCGCTCCAGATCCGCCAGCGGCTGGCTGCTGGTACGGTTGCGTCCGAGCCAGCGTTGGCGGTCCGCCTGCACGCTCACCTCCAGCACCTGCGCCTGCACGTCTGCGAGGAAATGCGCAGCTTGCATCGCGCTCTCGGTATGCAGCCGGGGCGTACGCGCGAACACGAGTGCCTGCTGGTGGGCATGCCAGTGGCACTCGACAAACAGGTTGCCGAACGCGGGATGGGACTCGTCGGAGCGGGCATCGGCCAGCGCCACCTCGAAGGCCGACAACAGCTCCACGTCGATCATCTCGTCGCCCAGGTTGCGCAGTTCGATCTGGCGAAACTCGACGTCGTCCTCTGGGCTGACCCAAACCGTGGTGTGCGCCTGGATCTCAGGCCAGCGGGCGTCAAAACACACCCGGTCGGCGTGATAGATGCTGCCATATTGGGCCCGTGAGTCGGGCGCCGGGTGTTGCGTGATCGACGCGATGCGCGAGCTGCCGGTGGCGCTGCCAAAGGCCGAGCCGGGCCAGCGCAAATAGAAGAAGCTCCCGCAGGCGTCGCGCAGTGCGTCGTCGCGCCAGCGCGTGATCCCGATTTGGCCGCAGCGGCTCCAGCCGGCTCCGTTCGGGCGCAAGGTCACACTGTAGCGGCCATTGGACAGAATATGGGTTGGCTGTACTGCCAATATGCCGGGCGGCACGTCGCGCAGCAGGCCAGTGGCGCGTCGGCGTTGCGCCTGTTCGGTGTAGTCCCGCCGCGGATCATGCAGGACGAAGACCTCACGCGGAGGCCGTTCGTGCAATAGCGATGCGACGGCTTCGATATGCGCATTGGCCATGCCCCAGCGCTGCGCCACGCCGCCCAGCAGCAGATTGGCCAGCGCGATCAGACTCATCCCCTGGTGGTGGGCCATGAAAGTGCTGACCGAAGTGAACGCCTTATCCTCGGTTTGGCGCGCAGGCGTGTAGTCCAGCGCTTCGATGAACCCATTGCTGGTGCGTGGGGCCAGAGCCTGCAGTCGCTGGAAGTTGGTCATGGCCAGGCGCGCAGACAACGGCGCCGCCAGTGCAGTGGCATACGGCGCGATGACCAGTTCATCCGGCGGTGTGCGCCGCACGGCCAACCGCGGCACTCCTTGGGGCGCATACTGGTAGGCCAGGGTATGGTCACTGGCTGCGTAGGCCGATTCGCTGATGCCCCAGGGAACCCCATGCAGGCGGCCAAACGCCACCTGCTCCTGCACCGCGGCCATACACGCGCTGTGCAACGCACTGCCAAGGGGCTCATCCAGAACCAGTGTGGGCATCAGGTATTCGAACATGGACCCCGACCAGGAACGCAGGCCGGCCGAGGTACCGACCGCAAAAAAAGGCCGCCCCAACGCCGCCCAGTGGCGCGCCGGTACATCGCCTTTGGCGATTGCCAGCAGGCTGGTCAGGCGCGATTCAGAGGCCAGCAGGTCATAAAAGCCCGCGTCCAGTTGCTGTTCGGCCACGCGGTAGCCGATATGCAACAGATGGCGCTTGGGATGGTAGAGAAAACCGAACTCGGACTCCCAAGCGAGCGTTTCGAATGCGCAGGCTACGGCCAGCAGCCGTGTTACCGCCTCGACCGGTTCCGGCGGCCGGTCCGGAGCAGGCGCTGCCAGTTCGCGGCAGGCCTGCGCTACGGCGAGCAGGTGTCCACTCAGGTTGCCACTGTCCACGGTGGAAACATACATCGGCAGCAGCGCCGCGCAGCTTTGGGTGTCGTACCAGTTCATGAAATGGCCGCGGTGGCGTTGCAGTCGGCCGAGCGTGGCCAGGGTTGCCTCCAGTCGGGTCAGCAATTGCGCGGTGGTAATCCAGCCGAACGCGCGCGCATGCCGCGCCGAGCAGATAGACGCCGATGTTGGTCGGTGATGTGCGGTGCGCCAGCATGTCGTACGGCAACGTCTGCAGGTTATCCGGCGGCAGGTGGTTGTCCAGTGGTCCGACGCAGCGCTCAAAGAAGCGCCAGGTGTCGCGCGCGATGGCCCGCAACTCCTCGCGGTCGCCCGCGGGCAGCGTGTGGTCGATACCGCCCGGGCTGGGCCGACTGACCCACCAGGTCCATACCGGCGATGCACCCCACACCAGGCACAGGATGGACGACAGTAATGCAAATGGCGTCTGCAGGCTCAGTAAGGCCCCCAGCAATAACGCCGCCACTGCCGGTTGGTGCCAGTGCCGACGCAGCAACGCAGGTAGCGTAGTGTGGGCCTGCGCCTGGGCGGTCTCCGCAGTGGTCCATTGCAGCAGGTGGCGTCGGCTGATGGCCATGCGGTATAACGCGCGCGTAATGGCATCCACGGACAGCAGGGCCTGTTGCTGCAATTGCCCCAAGTGCCACGCCGCGCCGCACACCATGCGCGCCAAGCCATCAGCGGCTTGCCAGTAAAAGTGGCGTTTGGCCACATCGTCCCGGCTTGGGGAGAACCCGGCGACCGCACCCATCAGCGGGCCAGCGGAGAACGCTGCCAGCACCAGTACCAAGGCTGCCAATGGCGAGACGACCAGTCCTGCCAGTGCCAGCAGCAGCAGCAGCAGCGACATCGGGGCTACCAGTGAGCGGCGCAGGTTGTCCAGAATCTTCCAGCGGTTGATGGTGCGCAGCGGGTACCGATTCGGATTGAACAGGAACGGCAGCAACTGCCAGTCGCCGCGCATCCAGCGGTGAAACCGGGACGCGGCCACGTCGGCATGGAACGGCGCCGCCTCGAACAGTGTGATGTCGGTGACGTTGGCACAGCGAGCGATGGCGCCCTCGAGCAGGTCGTGGCTCAGAACCTGTCCCTGCGGAAGGCGCGCCGACAGCACGTCGTGCAGCGCCTGTACATGCAGCAGGCCCTTGCCGGAAAAGCTGCCTTCGCCGAACAGGTCCTGGTAAACCTCGGAGCTCGCCGCGCTGTACGGGTCGATGCCACACTGCCCGGCGAACAACCAGTGAAACAGGGTGCGGTCCCCGCGCGCTGGCAATGGCGTAGCAACACGCGGCTGCAAGATGCCGTAACCCTCTACCACCCGCAGCGCGCGTGCATCCAGGCGTGGCTGGTTGTCTGGATGCGCGGCCACGCCGACCAGTTCGCGCAGACGGCCCGGTGGCAATTGGGTGTCGCTGTCGAGCGTCACGATGTAACGTGTGTCTGCAGCGATGCAGGACGCCTGCCCCAGGTCCAGGAACGGGCCGCGCGTGCCAGTGGCCAGCGCCGTGATCAGCGATTCGAGTTTGCCGCGCTTGCGCTCCCAGCCGATCCAGCGTTGCTCGCTGCTACTGAACTGGCGCGCGCGCTGCAGCACGATGAAGCGTGGCGCCATCCAGGTTTGCGCCGGATGGCGCTGGTTGAGCAGGTCGATGGCGCTTTGGGCGTCGGCCAGCAGCGCGACGTCGCCGGCGAGTTGTTCCTCGTCGGCGTCGGCCCAGTCGCCGAGCAGCGCAAACTGTGCCTGGGCTTCGGGGTTTGCAAGATAGTGCAACTCCAGCCGGTGCACCAGATTACGTACCGCCAGCGGGCTCGAGAGCAGCGCCGGGATCACCACCATGACGCGGTGCGCAGCCGGGATGCCGTCGGCCAGCGACAGGCGAGGCAGGTGCCGCGGCGGGACTGACTCGCTGATCAGCCGGTTCACCACGGCGACCACAGTCTCTGACGCAGGAAACAGTATCAGCAAGGTGCCCAGCAGCACCAGCCAGGGCGGATCGGCAGTCGCCGTACCGAAGCCCAGCAGGGTCCATGCCGCCACGCCGGTGGTACCCAGGGCCAGACTCGCCAGATAGGCAGAAGGCGCCAGCCGACGCCAGGCGGCGCGCCAACTGCCTGCGGCCCCGTCGCGCAGCCCCAGAGTCTCGGCCAGCACCACGTTGCCGTTGCCGTGCAGCCAGTGGTTGGTGGAGGCCAGCACGCCGTCCTTGCCGTGCATCAGCGCCAACAACGCGCGCGCAACGGCCAGCTCACTTTCACCGCTGCGCCGCGCCAGGCGCTCGATGGCATGCAGCGTGGCGTCGCGCGTGGACACACTTTCGGCCTGGAACACGCTGGAGGTGCAGAGCAACTGCGTCAGTGGGCTGGAGCGCCCGACGATGCTGTCCCAATCGGCGTCACCGATGGCACGCAGCGAGTTGACTGCGTTGCTGACACTCAGATTGTCAGCCGCCTGATTTGCGGGTTGCTGCATCTGGAATGCGGTGACGTCGGGCAAAGCATGCTGCAACCATGCCTGGTGGCGTGTGTCCTGGTTGGTACGGCGGTCCTGGAAACGTTGCGCCATTTGGGCCAGGAACACCTTGGCTACGCCACGGCGGTCCATCCAAAGTAGCAACTGGTCGAGCGCATGCAGGCTGGTTGTGCCAATATGGTCACAACACAGGTTCGCCACCGCGCGCGCGGCTTTGTTGGTGGCTACCCGTTCCGCCAGGCGGCGCAGGTTTTCCACCAGCACTACGCGCAGCGTTGTAGGCAAGGCCCACAACTCGCTCAGGTTGAGCGCACAGGATTCCTGGTAGGCCGCGAGAAATTGCACCAGCAGCTCTTCGTCGAAATCCCCGTCGGTGTGCGCCACGAAGGCCCAGGCGATGCCATACACCCGCGGCAAGCCTGCCAATGGCGGCTCCTGAAGGATCGGCAGGGTGCGAAAGTAGCTGCGTGGCAAACCTTCGTGGATTTCCCGCAGTTGGGCTTCGATCAGGTGGAAGTTGTCCAGCAGCCACTCCGCGGCGGGGCTGATGTCATAACCCGTTGAGGCCTGGATGCCGATGTAGTGATGGGCCTCGCGCAACACGCGGATATTGCTGCGCAGACGCGGGAAAAAGCCTCCGCTCCAGCCACTTGACCGGGTGGCTTGGTGCGTCGTGCCCAAGCTGCGGCCGTGTTGCGCGAAGCGCTGCGGGCCGAATATTTCGGAGCGGATGGGCGACTCGACCGGGCCGCGCGCGCCATCCAGGATGTCGCGCAGAGCCTTTTCGGCGTCTGCCGGGTGTCCAGATTTACCGGCGAGGTTCACGCAACGCCTGCTGTTACAACAGCAGCGTGCCAACGACTATAAGCAGCAGCGACGCTGCTAGCGTGGTGACCAGCCGACCAGCCAGGTGCTCATTGACGCGCTCGGCGGCACAGCGCAGCGTATGCAGGTAGCCATGTTTATCACGGCAGTGCGACAGGTGTTCACCGAGCGCCCGCAGTTCCATGGGTGATGTGTCGGCGCTGCCACCGAACGAGGTGGTACTCCAGCTCGGAGTAGTGTGTGATGGGGTCATGGTGAAAGCTCCGGAGGGCGCGCCGTGGCGCGCGAAAATTAGGGGATTCAAGGGAAGCCGTTTGCGTAGCGCTTGGCGCAATCTGGCATCCGGGACAATGTTAGGCAGGCTGAGTGAGCCTGTCTGTCGGACAGCAGGCCGTGCTGCGGCGCACATGCGCACTGCTACCTTTCGCGGACCCATTCAGCCTCGTTTTGTAGGACATCTACTACTTGCAGAGGCGGCGTAGTCTGCTGGTGTCTGCGCGGCGCGACTTCGACACTGAACATCGCGTCCGGTAGCCAACACCCATCGGGGGCGTCGGAGCGCCAGACCTTTGGCAACTCCTTTTTAAACCAACCGGAAAGACTCCCATGAATACCCGTAACATCCTCAAGACATCATTGATTGTTTCCGCCATGCTGCTGTTCTCTGGCGCGCAAGCCCAGACCATGGGCAAAGACCAGGTGAAGGCAGGCAAAGATCAGATTGCAGCCACCTACAAGACCGAGAAGGCTGCCTGTGCACCCCTGGCGGGCAATGCCAAGGACATATGTATGCAGGAAACCAAAGGGCACCAAAAGGTCGCCAAGGCCGAGTTGCAATACGCATCAACCGGCAAGCCCGCCGACCAGACCAAGGTACTCAATGCCAAGGCTGAGTCCGCCTACGCCATAGCCAAAGAGCGCTGTGACGATCTGGCCGGTAACGCCAAGGATGTGTGTGTCAAGGAGGCCAAGGCAGTCGAGGTCAAGGCGCTCGCCGATGCAAAGATGGGCAAGCAGATCGGCGAGGCCAAGAAGGATGACATGCAGGCCAAACGCGATGCAGATTACAAAGTGGCCGTCGAAAAGTGCGATGTCATGACGGGCGACGCCAAATCAGGCTGTGTCAGCGCTGCCAAGGCCAAATTCGGCAAGAGCTGACTAATTCGGTTTAGACGCGCAACAAAGTCAGACACTCACTGGCGTTTGCTCGCTACCGCACAGATAATCTGCCTGCAACACCTACACTGGTAGGATTGCAGGCGGCTCCGCTTTTGGCGAGGTCTCTGCTTTGAACCTTACCGGATTTCGCCGATGGCCACTAACCCAGACCCAAGAAAAAACCGACTGCTGGCAGCTCTGCCTGCAGCCGAGTGGACGCGTTGGGAGCCTCATTTGCAGCTTGTCGACTTACCTCTCGGTAAGGTGCTCTACGAGCCAGGCGGCGAACTGGAACATGTTTACTTTCCCACGACCGCGATTATTTCGCTTTTGTATGTAATGGAAAACGGCGCCTCCGCAGAGATTGCTGTGGTCGGACGCGAAGGTTTGCTAGGCATTTCGCTGTTCATGGGTGGACAGTCCACGCCAAGCCGCGCGTTGGTGCAGTCCGCGGGAGAGGGTTTCCAGCTACCGTCGGCGATGATCCAGAGCGAGTTCAACAATTCGAACCCGGTGATGCAGTTGCTGTTGCGTTACACGCAGGCGCTGATCACGCAGATGGCGCAGACGGCGGTGTGCAACCGGCACCATTCGCTGGACCAGCAGTTATGCCGCTGGTTGCTGCTGAGTTTGGACCGGCTTTCCGGCAATGAACTGGTGATGACGCAGGAACTGATTGCCAACATGCTTGGCGTACGCCGCGAAGGTGTCACCGAGGGCGCGCTCAAATTGCAAAATGCCGGCCTGATCCGCTACAGCCGGGGCCGCATCAACGTGCTAGACCGCAAGGGGCTGGAAGCGCGTACATGCGAGTGTTATGCCGTAGTCAAGAAGGAATACGACCGTTTGTTGCCACGCACCACTTCCATCTGATCCCTGGTTTCTGCCTCGCGATGTTGCGGCCTATGTGTTCCAGCGTACAGACGACGCGCTCCCATATACGTTATCGTCGGCAATGCAATTACTCCGGACTGGTGCCCTGCAAAACGCCATCCTTACCAGCTCCAGCTTTGCCATCATCGCCACCGATGCGCATGGCGTTATCCAGCTGTTCAACGTCGGTGCCGAGCGCATGCTGGGTTACGCGGCCGATGATGTGGTGAACCGGCTCAGCCCGAGTGATCTGCATGACCCGCAGGAGGTGCAGGCCAGAGCCGAGGTACTCAGCGAGGAGCTCGGGGTTGCCATTGCGCCGGGCTTCGAGGCGCTCGCGCACAAGGCTTCGCGTGGGATCGAGGATGTCTACGAGCTCACCTATATCTGCAAGGACGGTCGCCGCTTTCCGGCGCTGGTCTCCATTACCGCCTTGCGCGACGAGTTCCTGGGCATCATTGGGTACCTGTTGATCGGCACCGACAACTCCGTGCGTCAGCTGGCCGCGTTGCAGATCCGTCAAGCGCGCGATGAGGCAGAGAAAGCGAATAACGCCAAGTCCGACTTTTTATCCAGCATGAGCCATGAGCTGCGCACGCCGCTCAACGCAATCCTCGGTTTCGCCCAATTGGTGGAGTCCGGCACTCCGCCACCTACCCCTTCTCAAAAGCGCAGCGTGGACCAGATTCTGAAGGCTGGCTGGTATCTGCTGGAATTGATCAACGAAATCCTCGATCTGTCATTGATCGACTCGGGCAAGCTGATCCTGTCGCTCGAGCCGGTGTCGCTCACGGAAGTGCTGCAGGAATGCCAGGCGTTGGTCGAGTCGCAGGCGTTATCCCGAAGCATCACGCTGAACTTCCCCATGCCAGGGCCAGCCGTTCATGTATTTGCCGACCGGATACGGATCAAGCAGGCTTTTGTAAACCTGCTGTTCAACGCGATCAAATACAACCACCCCGGCGGCGCAGTCGCGCTGGAGGTCACGCAAGAGGGGAGCGACAAGATACGCATCAGCGTGCGCGACACCGGCCAGGGAATCGCGCCATCGCACCTTGTGCAGTTGTTCCAGCCGTTTAACCGGCTGGGCCAGGAGGCCAGCAGCGAGGAGGGCACCGGCATCGGTCTGGTGGTGACCAAGCGTTTGGTCGAACTGATGGGCGCAAGCATCGGGGTAGACAGTGTGCTGGGCAAGGGCAGCGTGTTCTGGACAGTGTTCAAGCAGGTGCCGGCGCCGCAACGGGCGGCTCTTGTGGAGCCGTCCATCGCTACGGAATTGCCGGGCGAACGACAGATGCGCACCGTGTTGTATGTAGAGGACAACCCGGCCAATCTGGAGCTGGTGGCGCAACTGATCGCGCGCCGGCCGGATCTGCGCCTGCTGACCGCGTCGGACGGCAATATGGGAGTTGATTTTGCGCGCAGCAGCCTGCCCGCGCTCGTGCTGATGGACATCAACCTGCCTGGCATAGACGGCATCGAGGCCCTGCGGCAGTTGCGCGCCGACTCGTTGACCGCGCAGATCCCGGTCATCGCCGTCAGTGCCCATGCGGTGCCGGGCGATATTCGCAGAGGCCTGGAGGCAGGCTTCCAGGCTTACCTGACCAAGCCGATCAAAGTGGACGAATTCATGCAGGCTCTCGACGCGGCGCTTGCGCAACCCATGGTCGAACCGCCCGCAGTGGCCGCTGTCGGATCATGAAGATTACCGACACCCAGATCTTCCAGGCTCGCCTCCTGATCGTGGACGACCAGGAAGCGAACGTCGTCTTGCTGGAGCAGGCCTTGCTGGACGCGGGGTACACCAACATCAGCCTGTGCATGAACCCGCTGGAAGTCTGCGCGCTGCACCGCAAGCACGCGTTCGACCTGATCCTGCTGGATCTTCAGATGCCGCGCATGGACGGGTTTGCGGTGATGGAGGCGCTCAAGGCCAACCAGCAGGACCCTTACCTGCCGGTGCTGGTGGTCACGGCGCAGCCGGGCCACAAGTTGCGCGCCTTGCAGGCCGGCGCGCGCGATTTCGTCAGCAAGCCGTTTGACCTGCTCGAAGTCAAGACGCGGGTTCGCAATACGCTCGAAGTACAAATGCTGTACAAAAAGCTCAAGGACAGCAACTGTGCGCTCGACAACACCGTGGAGCAGCGTACCGCCGAACTGCGCGCGAGCGAGGCGCGTTACCGCGGTCTGGCGGAGCTGGCATCCGACTGGTACTGGGAACAGGATAGCCAGAACAATTTCGTCCGCATTTCCGGGCCCGTACTGGAGATGCTGGGCATCCGCGTGGACGCTCTGGATGGCACCCAGGCCGAAGACTCCGATGACGGCTGGGACGCTACCCAACGCGCCGCGCTGCGTGAGCGCATTGCCCAGCATCAGCCGTTTCTGGACTTCCTCCTCAGCCGTATCAACACGGATGGCTCCAGGCAGCAGTTTCGGGTGAGTGGCGAGCCGATGTTCAACCATGTGGCAAGCTTCATCGGTTACCGCGGCGTCGGTGTGGAAGTACTTCCAAGGCGCCAAATGGCAGTATGACGATGTCTCTTTTGCGTAAACTTTCGGCCTTGGTTCGTGGCGTTCCCCTTTTGGAACCGCGGGGCCCGATGGCATCGCCGCCCGCACCGCTGTTGCTGCAATCGGGCGCCTTGCAAAGCGCGATTTTCAACAGCGCCAATTTCTCCAGCATCGCTACCGACGCCAAGGGCGTAATCCAGATTTTCAACGTCGGCGCCGAGCGCATGTTGGGCTACGCGGCTGCCGAGGTGATGAACAAGATCACACCGGCCGATATCTCGGACCCGCAAGAAGTGATAGTGCGCGCCAAGGCACTCAGCGAC
>JAJAZK010000238.1 GCA_026785765.1 Rhodoferax sp.
CGCCTCAATCACTTCCTCGAAGGTCTTGGGAACCGCAACACCCCGCTCCTGAAAAATCGCCTCGTTGTAGTGGAAGCCCGTGGTCGCATGGCGCTGGGGCACGGCGTACTGCTTGCCACCAAACTTCATCGCCGCCACCAGGCCGGGAAACAGATCAGCCGTGTCTTCCAGCGGATCGGACTTCAGCAGGCCGTCCAGCGGTTCGAGCAGGTTGGCCACGTTGGGTGTGGCGCGCGTGTTGACCATGAAGGCCAGGTCGATCGATGTCGAACCCAGACTGGCCTCGCGAAACAGGCGTTCGTGCAGCGGGCCGGTGTCGAGCGTCACCCAGTCGATGCCCACCGCATTGCGTTTGACCCATTCGGCGGTTGCGTCACCGCCCTTGGCACCGGTCAAGACCGACATGTGGACGCGATGCGACAGGATGGTGAGTTTTTCAGGCTTGTTCTGCGCCAGGCCCAGCGTTGGCCCAAGGGCCAGCGAGGCCGACCAACCGGCTTGCAGAACGTTGCGGCGATTCATCATGTGTGTCTCCTGTGTCGATTTACGGCAGCGTGTGGCGTTAAAAACATACTAGCATGTTCTTATGGCTGCATCCGTCGCGCCTTTGTGCAACTCCCCGTTCAGTCGGGTCGCGCGTCCTCGATGAACAGTCTGTCACCAACTCGCTGCAGGTATACCGTCTGGCGCCCGTCGGCAAAGCCGATTCCCGCTGCCCTGAGCGCCGCTTCCAGCCGCTTGGTGGCCTGCGCGCGCACGTCGAACTGCTTGCCCGGCGTGGTCTCGAACTTGCAACGGAAAATCTTGACGCCAGGATCGATGCGCGACAGCTTTCCCTTGAGTGGTTCACGCAGCATGTGGCCAACCTCTTCGTCCTGCAACATCGCCTCGCCGACCTTTTTGATCAGCTTGCGCACCGTCTCGCTGTCCACATCGATCGGCAACGGCAGGTTGAACTTCTCGATCACCCAGTCGCGCGAGTTGTTGCGCACTGTGCCAAGCGATCCATAGGGCACAAAATGCAAAGGACCGTTATGGTGCCGCAGCGCCACGGTGCGCAGCGTGATGCGCTCCACCGTGCTTTTGGTGGTGGTCCCGCTTTCTATGTATTCACCAACCCGGAACGCGTCCTCGGCCAGGAAGAAGATGCCGGCGATCACGTCGCGCAGCAGGGCCTGCGCGCCAAACCCCAGTGCCAACCCGTCTCCAGATCCGAAAGGCCACGCCGACCCAGCGCGTACTCGCCACCGTCGTAATCCACGCGAACCGGTTGCGACCGGGCGTGCAGCATGCGCGCAAGCATCACCATCAATACCAGCACAACCAATGCCACATAGCCCAGTACCACCTGTTTCTGCGCGCTTTCGGTCTGCGCCACCAGGGCGGCAATCGGGCGCAGGTGGTCAACGATCAGGTTCTTCCAGACCGGGTCGGTCTCGAGGCGCTGCAGCACTTCACGGCCGCTTTCGGCAAAACCCAACAGTGCCAGGATCGGCACTGCGAACAATACCGGGAGCACGACGCCCCCAATACGCCGCCACACCGGCAGCAGCACCAGCCAGGAAACCAGGCCGAGGGCGCCATGGATCCATACGATCATGACCACGAACAACTGCTGGAACGCATACTCTGGCGCAAAACTCCAGTAAACCGCCAGCATCTGCCCATACGCAAACTGGAAATTGCGGTCAAAGTCCGAGGCGATGCTGGTTGCCACCACATGCGTGATCAACATCGGTGGCGTTAGCAGGCCCAGCACCAGTTGAACGACGTCGGTGCGACTCATCGTCCACGAGCGCCGGGCCGAAATGGCATACAGGCCAAGCATGGTATGCACGACGGCACACAGCGCCAGCAAGCCACCACCCACGGGATTTCGCCAAGGATCGAGCAACAGCCAGCGCGCGGCGCCCATGGCAGCAACCGAATGCAGGCCCAGCGCCAGATTGCTCAGGTGACCAACTACAAAAGTCATCAGCACCAGTCCCGACAGCAGCCGCAGGTTACGCAGAAGGGTCTTGGAAGGCATCGGGATGTTTCAGGGTGTTGGCGCTCGCGCAGCGGCGGCGCTGGCTTGCGCCTTCATGGTCTTGGCCGCGCTGGTGTAACCACCGTCTCCACCGTCCACGAAGTGCACATGAAGGTTCTGCGTGGGCGAGGCGACCAGGCAGGTCATCAGCGCCGTTTCCGACACGTTCATCCCATAGCGCAAAGCACCAACCGCCATCTGTGCTTCAAGGTAACTGCGAATCTGTTCGATGCAGTCCAGAGGGCAATCAATTACAAAGCTCACCGTGTCGTCATGTTTGCAGAAGTCGGTGTTGGTCGTGACTTCGCCCAGGTATTTGTCCGGGTCAAACCCGCCCACCGGTCGGCGCAACATAAACAGCACTCGCGCCACCAGGGTTTCCAGCAGGACCTTGATGACGGAAATCCACAACGTCCCACCGCCGCGCGTCACCCGCGCCTCCAGCATGAAACCCTTGGGCGGCCAGCTCGTACTCAAGGTGTCAAGCCGCACCGGCCGTGGGTCGCCACCCTGCCCGGCCAATTGCATCACCCGGGCATGCACTGCACCCGGGTTGGCCGCGCCGCTGATGATCAGGGTCACCATCTTGCCGCGTCCGGATTGCAGGGGATTCCAGCGACACGACAAGCCCGCCAAGTCCACCGGCACACCATCGTCAAGTTCCATCGGGATGACAGCCAGCGCAATCAGCTCCGCATCGCCACGTCCCCGCACTGCGGTCTCCAGCATGCCCACACCACCGCCCAGAAACACGCCGAAGCTGTTGCCAGGTGATGGCTCGAAGCGCCCCACCAACACGTCGCTGCCAAACCGGCGCAAAACCGAAACCGGGGTTTGCCCGACGCGCAGGCGCATCCCGAACTCGCGCAGCGCAAAGCCGCGTACCCGCGCCAGCACCAACTGCGCCGCCTGCGCATGCTGCGGCGGCACCATCACCACCGAGCCGTCGCCACCAAACAGAAAAGGCAAGGCCGTCGGCGCACACAGATTCTTCAACGCACCAATCGCCATTGCGGCGACGAAATTCACGGTCTTGTGCTGGCCGTTGGCGATGGCGATGGTGGAGTCCACGATATCCGTCACCACCAGCACCCAATCGTCCGGGGCCGGACGGTACCGCGACTTGTCGAAGGTGTCGGCGGCCGACTGCGACACCGGCAGCTCGGCAAAGTAGTTTGCGGAACCCGGTTCGGGCGTTTTGACAGTCGGCGGCATGAGGCGAGCGGGCAAGCAGGCAGTAACTTGGGGTCGGTCTAGTGTAGTGTTGCAGACTTGAGAATACAGAAAGACCAGGGGGACCAGGAGAACAGTCTTCGTCCTGCGAGGCGCCCGCAGCATGAGCCCCAGGCATGCGCCAACGCAGCCCCGGCCCCCTTGCGGGGTGAGCCGCTGCAGTGCTCAAAACGGGCGCACGGCCCGGGTTCGGGTGTGACACAGCAGCGTGTTGCGGCCATAGGGCCCGTTTTTCCGCGCTTCGCGCCCGGGGCTGCTGATCGTTGGCTCATGCCTGGGACCCCTGCGGCGGGCTCGTGGCCGACGGTGTTCCCAATACGACTCCTCTCGCGCGTAGCGTGTGCCCAGGCCGCGCGGCCCGATCAAAGCCGCAGGCGCGAAGCGCGGAAAAACAGGTTGTGCCCTTGGTGCCGGTGACTGCGCCAATCGCACGCTCGGGCGGCCCGCCTGTTTTGAGCACTGCAGCGGCTCACCCCGCAAGGGGGCTGCGGCTTGGGCCGCGTGGCCTGGGCACACGCTTGCGCGCAGGCACAAAGACTGGCGATCTATCCTGCATGCGTACGCCGTAGGGTTCACCACCATCAAAGAGCCTGAAAAGCTTCCCATAACGCGCATGGCGAGAGTTATGCATAGCATCCATAGCGGGTCAAGTTGCGGCGGAAGCGGCACCAAAATTGGATCAGTCGAGCACCCGCGCGCGCAGCGTTTTGGTTTGCGCTCGCTGCGCCTTGCCGTCAAGGCGCCGTTGTACCGATCCGTAGGAAGGTTTGGTCGCCCGCCGCAGAGTTGGCGCCACCGCCACGCTGTTGACCAGTTCGTGCAGCCTGGAGAAGGCATCCAGCCTATTCATGTCCTGCGTGCGGTGGCTCTGTGCTTTCAAAACCAGCACCCCGTCCAGCGTGATGCGTTTGTCGCGCAGGGCCAGCAACCGCTGCTTCACGCCATCGGGCAGACTGGAGGCGGGGATATCAAAGCGCAAATGGATTGCGCTGGAGACCTTGTTGACATTCTGCCCGCCAGCACCCTGGGCCCGAATAGCGGTCAATTCGACCTCGGACTCCTCGATGGCCAGCGATGCGGCAGTGGACATCGGTCCAACTTCCGCGTTCAGACCGGCTTGCCTGCCGTTTGTGCCTTGCGCGCCAGGCCCTCAATCGCAAGCACATAACCATCCACACCAAAACCCACGATGATGCCGGCCGCTGCCGGCGCGATGAAGGAATGGTGGCGAAAACTCTCGCGCGCATGCACGTTGGAAATATGTACCTCGATCACCGGCAATCCGTCCACTCCCTTGATCGCGTCGTGCAGAGCCACCGAGGTATGGGTGTAGGCGCCGGCGTTTAGCACCATGCCGATCACCTCACCGGCCTTGAACAGGCGGCCGGCGTGGTGGATGGTATCGACCAGAGCCCCTTCGTGGTTGCTCTGAAAACAGGCTACTTCGTATCCCAGGCGCTGCGCCGCCGCGCTGCAAAGGTTTTGCACATCGTCCAGGGTGGTCGATCCATATAAGCCCGGTTCGCGCGTACCAAGCAGGTTCAGGTTGGGGCCGTTCAGGATGAATATTTTCTTCATGGTCGAGGCATTATCAGTCTGAGTGTGGCACGGCGTCGGGCCTAGGTCGCCCCCCCCCCCCCCCCCCCAGGCAAACGGCCCCCCGGGGGCGCCCCCCCCCCCCCCCCC
>JAJAZK010000239.1 GCA_026785765.1 Rhodoferax sp.
CAAACGCGCCGCGTACGCCGAAGTAACGTCCGCCCAGCATCAGTGCAAGGTTGATCACATTGGGACCCGGCAGGATCTGCGCGACCGACCATTCGTCCACGAACTCTTCGAGTGTCAGCCACTGCCTGCGCTCGACCAACTCGCGCTGGACGACGGCAAGTACACCGCCAAAACCCTGCAACGCGAGCCAGGTGAAAGCCCAGAACAGCTCGGTCAGCGATCCTGGCCCCCGACCTTGTCCTGTCGGGGGTGCAATTGCGGCGTCCATCATGGATTGATTATCGGGCGCGGGCTGCCCGTCCCGTCACTGCGCCAGCGCCCCGTCCTCTATGATGTCAACCGATGCGAAACCTATCGACAGCAAGCGCAGATGGATTCGGGGAAGTGCCGCGACTTGACAGTCGGGCCCTGCGCAGTGCGCTGGGCCAGTTCGCCACCGGCGTGACGGTCGTCACGACCCGTGATCGCAACGGCGACTTCGTCGGCTTGACGGCCAACTCCTTTGGCGCCTTGTCGCTCGACCCGCCGCTGATCGTCTGGTCGTTGCGGCTGTCTTCAGGCAACCTGCGCGCTTTCCAGGACGTGGAACGCTTTGTTGTCAACGTACTGACCGATTCCCAGGTCGATATCTCGCGTTTGTTTGCATCCTCCACGCCTGACAAATTTGGCTCGGTGGCCCATGCCGAGAACCAGTATGGCTTGCCGTTCCTGCATGGTGCGGCGGCCTGGTTTGAATGCCGACGGGTATCCCAGCAGGTGGCTGGGGACCATTGCCTGTTCATCGCGGAGGTGGAACACTTCGCCAATGCCGATGGCGCGCCACTGCTGTTCCATGGTGGAGCCTACTTCACGCTGGGTTCGCGCCTGTAAACAGCCGGAACCCCCTACCCATGTTGCAGCAACGCATTGAAGGCCGATGGATCGACTGTTTCACGCAGGCATTCGCGTTATGTGGGGTGTTGCCAGGCGACACTGCGGCTATCCTGTCAGAGACCCAGTCACGCCCGGTCAACGTGCATCTGGCCGAACTCGCGCTATTGCGGCTGGGCGCGCGACCGTTCCACCTCGTGTTGCCCAGCGCCGCTCAGTCGACACCGGTACCGGTGCGCTCCACAGGCGCCTCGAATGCGATAGCGGGCCTGGCGCCAGTTGTGCAGGCACTGTCCCAGGTGACATTTGTGGCCGACCTGACAGTCGAGGGCGTTCTTCATGCTGCTGAACTGCCCGCCATCCTGGCCGGCGGTGCCCGCATCCTGATGGTGTCCAACGAACATCCGGAGGCGCTGGAGCGTTGCGCGCCCGACGCGGCACTGGAGCCCAAAGTCAAGGCCGGCATGAAGCTGCTCAAGGCGGCGCGGACGATGCAGGTGCGCTCGGCCGTCGGCACCGACTTGGCCATCACACTCGCTGGTGCCACCGTTGGAGGAGGCTGGGGCTACACGGCCCGTCCTGGCACCATTTCGCACTGGCCTGGTGGCCTGTGCCTGGCCTTCCCGGCGCCGGGCAGCGTGAATGGCCAGCTGGTACTCAACGTTGGCGATGTCAACCTGACCTTCAAACGTTACCTGGAAACATCGGTGGTGCTGACAATCGAACAGGATTTCATTACCTCGGTGACGGGCAAGGGGCTGGACGCCGAACTGATGCGCAGTTACCTTGCGGCCTGGGCAGAGCGCGAAGCTTACGCGGTGTCGCATGTGGGCTGGGGCATGAACCCGAAGGCGCGTTGGGAGGCGATGGCTTTTTACGACAAGAACGATTTCAATGGGACCGAACTGCGGGCGTTTGCTGGCAACTTCCTGTATTCCACCGGTGCCAATGAAGTCGCAGGTCGGCACCCCTTGGGCCACTTCGATCTGCCGTTGCGAAACTGTACGGTGGAACTCGATGGTGTGGCCGTGATCACAGCCGGACAACTGCGGGCCGACCTGGCCTGAATGCGGCATGCACACCGTGACCGAAGCGCTGCCATCGACCCGGCGCACCCTGAAACGAACACATGCGCTTAAAAAGCGCGTGCCCGAACCTCTGCAACAGCAACTTCCCGTCTGAGGAGACCTCACCATGTCTGCCGTCGCTGCATCCGCCGCCTCCTGCTACCAGCCACCTTCGATTGCCGGCGACTACCAGGAGCTGGATCAGAAACAAAGGGAGTTGCTGGCGCTCGCCGCAGACCTCGGCCGCAGCAAGTTTGCGCCGCGTGCCGCCCGGATCGACCGCGATGCGGTGTTCCCGTTCGAGAACTACGCGGACCTGCACCGCGCAGGGCTGCTGCGCATATGTGTGCCAGCGCAATACGGTGGCTGGGGCGCGGATTTTGCGACCTATGTGATGACGGCGGCCGAGATCGGCCGCCACTGTGGCGCCACCGCACTCACGCTGAACATGCACGTGAGCTCGACCATGTGGACCGGCTTTATCGCCGACGACCTGGACATGACCCCGGAGCAGCGCGACAACCACGAAGTCCATCGGCGCATGCACTATGCGCGCATCGTCGAGCAGGGCAAGGTCTACGCGCAGCCATTTTCCGAAGGCGGCGCGGCGGCGGCCGGCAAAGCACCGTTTGGGACGCTGGCGCGCAAGGTGGAAGGCGGTTACCTTGTCAACGGCAAGAAGATTTTTGCCTCGCTCGCCGGTGCCGCCGACTATTACGGCATCCTGTGCACGCTGGACAAGCCGGGTGCGACCCAACGCGATTCGCTGTACCTGGCAGTGGACCGCAATCTGCCGGGAGTCACGGTCAGCGGTGACTGGGACCCGCTGGGCATGCGCGGCACGGTGTCGCGCACCTTGCTGTTCCAGGATGTCTTTGTGCCGGCGGCCGAACGCCTGATGCCAGAGGGCCTGTACGCACAGGCTGCCCTGCGCTGGCCACATATGTTCGCCACCCTGTCGCCGACCTACATGGGAATTGCACAGGCGGCCTATGATTTCACGGTGCAGTACCTGCGTGGCGAAGTGCCGGGCATGCCAGCCGTCAAACGCCGCATGTATCCGACGAAACAGGTCGCGGTCGCAGAGATGAAGGTCAAGCTGGAGCAGACCCGCGCCATCTTTTTGCAAAACGCCCGGTGCGCCCGGGTCGACCCGAGCAAGGAAATTCGCCTGGGCCTGTACAGCGCGCACTACACAGTGATGGAAAACGCCAACGACATCTGCCGTCTGGCGGTGCGCACCTGTGGTGGGCAGGCGATGCTCAAGACCTTGCCGCTGGAGCGGTTGTACCGCGACTCGCGCTGTGGCTCCCTGATGTTGCCCTGGACGGCCGAACTGTGCATCGACCGGCTCGGCCGCGAATGCCTGTATGAAGCGGGTGAACGCGACGAGCCCGACGCCCTGTAGCGGCCAGGGTGCTCGAGCCAGAAGGCGGGTGTGATGCAACTCGGCGCGCGAATCGAACACCACGCGCAGCAGTCGCCACAGGCGCTGGCGCTGCACTTTGAAGGAGACGATGTTACCTATGCCGAATTCTGGCGCCGGGTTTTGCAGGCGCAAGCGGCGCTGCAGCAGCGAGGGATCGCAACCGGGGACCGGGTCGCCTGGCTGGGCCAGAATGATCCGGCAATGCTGGTATTGTTGTTTGCGCTGGCGCGGTTGGACGCGATTCTGGTCCCACTGAACTACCGGTTGGCCGAACCAGAACTGGCGGCGATCTTGCAGGACGCTGGCGCGCGGCTACTCGTGCTGAACGCTGCGGGTCTGGCGAACGCGCCTGGCCCCCCGCCAGGACTGTCCTGCATGCCAGCCACCGAGCTGGCGGCTCCGGTGCAAATCGCGACCAGATCCGGTGCGGGCCTGAACGACGCCCCTGTGTTGCTTGTCTACACCTCCGGCACCACCGGCAAGGCCAAAGGTGCGCTGTACCGCCAGTCGGCCCTGCTGGCGAACTGCCGGATTGCGGCGCATGCGCAGGAAATGCACCGGACCGACCGGGTGCTGACGGTGTTGCCGCTGTTCCATGTGGGTGGCCTGTGTATCCAGACCCTGCCCGCCCTGCACCTGGGCGCGCAGGTGCACTTGCAGCGCAGTTTCGAAGCCGGGGCGTGGTTGTGCGCAGTGCACTCACGCCGCCCCACACTGTCCCTGATGGTACCGGCTACCCTGCGCGCGGTACTCGACCACTCAAGCTTCGCGGCTACAGATTTTTCCTCGCTGCGCCTGCTGATGACCGGCTCGTCGGTGGTTCCGCTTGCGCTGATCGAGCAGTTGCATGCCCGCGGCGTACCAGTCGGGCAAGTCTACGGGGCGACCGAGACCGGCCCCGTCTCGATCTGCCTTGTTCGCGCGCAGGCCATGCTGCGACCGGGGTCGGCCGGACAAGCTGCGCGAGACGTGGAAGTGCGTCTGCTCGGAACAAGCGGTCAGCCCATTGCAGTCAGCGAGGTCGGCGAGGTCGGC
>JAJAZK010000240.1 GCA_026785765.1 Rhodoferax sp.
GTACCGCGCAGCTTTCCAGCATGGCTTGCGATGCCGTTCTGATCAACACCGCGCGCGGAGCGATCGTCGACGAGGCGGCGCTACTGGACGGTCTGCAGCGGCGCGCCATCGGCGGCGCGGCGCTGGATGTTTTTTCGGGTATCGATGTGTTCGCACTGCCCGGCACGGTCCAGCCCCATCCCTTGCTGGAGCTCGACAACGTCATCGCCACGCCGCATTGCGCCGGCAGTTCAGTCGAGTCCTCCGAAGAGTCGGCAGTACGCGGCGCGCTGCATGCAACCCAGGTGTTGGCCGGTCATTGGCCGACCCATGTGGTCAATCCCCAGGTGCAGCCACGGTTTCCGCTGGGCGCTGGACTGATCCTGTCGTCGACCATTACCTTCGCCGGTGTGTCGGTGCTGATCAAACACCTGTCGGCAACTGTGCCCACCACCACGATCGTCTTTTATCAAAGCCTGTCAGTCTCGATCCTGACTGCTCTGCCGGCCGCGCTGGTCTGGACCACGCCCTCGGCTGGCAACCTGGTGCTGCTGGTCGGCCTGGGGCTGCTCGGAACAGCGGGTTGGTTGTGTTTCACGCGCGCCTTTGCGCTGGCCGATGCGTCGGCGATTCTGCCGCTGGAATTTGCCCGTCTGCGCTTCGTCGCGATATTGGCGTATGCCATGTTCGGTGAAATTCCCGACCGCTGGGTCTGGATCGGGGCGACCGTGATCTTCGGCTCCACGCTCTACATCGCACACCGGGAACATGCGGCCCACCGGGACAGGTGACACGATTACAGCAAAGGCCTGGCCGCAGATCGCCACAAGGGCGCGGGTACTTGTTCCATTCTCAGCCGTCGAAGACCGGTGACCGCTACAGGCTGCGGCAGGACACCCGCAGTTCGGTGTCGATCTGGTAGCGGCGCGCCGCCTGCTCAGTGATCATGATGATGCCCAGGCCGGGCGCGTGCGGCGCTCGCACACACCCGGTGGCGTCGCGCTCGATATGGTTGCGCGTCAGCTCCACTGCCAGCGTTTTGGGTGCAGCCGGGTAGTCGCACAGGTAGTGATCGGCTTGGCCCGCCCACCATTCGCCATGGATCGCCTCAAGCAGCGAGGCGCTGATCTGGTTTACCGTTGCGGCAAAGGGCACAACGAGCCGCTGCAATCCGATAAGTGCAGCGGTGAACTGGTGCGCACGCCACTGGAGCTGATCGAGCGCATCGCCCAATTGGTGCCCCCACCGCGCACCCACCGGCACCGCTACTACGGCGTGCTGGCCCCGACTCACCCTTGCGTGCGGCGGTGACGGCGATGGCGCAGGATGCCTCGGTGGTGACGCCATAGGTGGGCAGTACCGTCACAGGGGATGCGCACACGGATGCAGGCACGGCCGACGTAGTATCTGGTACTGGTACTGGTACTGGTACTGGTACTGGTCTAGCGGCCCAGCCTGAGCCGCAAGTCAAACCCAAGCCGCACCCACCATCGCACTGTCTGTGGGCCGGGCTGATCGCCCGTATCTACAACGTTTTCCCGCTGCTGTGCCCGATCTGCGGCGGCCAGATGCGCATCATCGCCTTCCCCACGTTCAGTGCCGACATTCACAAGATTCTGGAGCACATCGGCGTCGCCAGCCAAGCATCGCGCATCGCCCCGGCACGCGGGCCACCGCTGTGGGATGACTGCGGTGCGCAGGAGCAGGAGCAGGGGGAGGGTGTGCATGTTATGGCGGACTGGGATATGACCGGCCAATCAGCGCCAGCGTACCCCGAAGATCAGCGCACCACGCCGTCAAATTGCTGAATTTGCAATGGGTCGCGAAGGCCGCGCCGGGGTAGGGCTGTTTCTATCGGCGTTGCAGAGGGGTGGCCGCTGCCGTGCCAGCGCCGAAGAATTCGCCTTTCACCAACGATGAACAGGAGTGGCGATGGCAACGCTGCAAATGTGAAGGGCTCGCGCCGTTCGCTGGTGCGAGTGGCCAAGTTCGAGTTTGTAGCGTAGCGTTTCTTTGATCATGCGCGTGTTCATGGCGTTGGGGGGCATCAAGACTCCTGAAAGAGCCCACGAGCCTACCCCTGGGTTGATGGGCTGCGCTGTGCTCCGACCCCATCTCTGAACAGCGGTAACAATCCCCGGAATGATCGGTCACGATCCGGAATCTTCAAACTACCCTTGCTTGAGGTAATCGGTCACGATCGTCCGGAATACCCATATCGCCTTGAATCGCCCTGCAAACGTCAGCCAGGCATTCGGATTGGCGGGCAAGCCTTGCGTCGGCCACTGCTCCAATGCCGCCTTGAATTCGGGTCTGGCTCCAATCAATTCACTCCATCCGCTCAAATCACATAGGGCACTCGCACCCCAGCTCACTCCGCCGGAAAGACCTTGGTATTGCGCGTTACCAATTGCCAGCCGTTGACGCGGGCGCTGGCCCAGATCATGGCGTCGGGTAGTTTCAGGCGGTGGGTACGGCGCAGATTCAGACTTTCCAGAAGCGTGGCTTCGTCCAGCTCAATACGCCTGAAGTTGGCGTCAATAGCCTGGCGCGTGGCGTCTTCCAGCCCTCGAGGGGCTTTCACCTGCGCTTCTAACGGAAAAAGATAGATCGCGCGTAGCCGCGATCTGATCCGGGTGTTGGACGAGCCCGGATTGCTGAGGCGGTCGCCGACACAGGAAACATGTCTCAGAAGTTTGGCCGATGCTGGTGGCCGGGCTAGCGCACATGGGCTGATGCAGGCGGCGTTGCTGGCCGCGCCCACCCGCATTGCAAGGGCGGCTGGGTGCGAATGGCGGTTTTTCGAGCGAGCGCGGCCACCACACCCATGGGCATGTCGGTGGCCGGTGGTGTGCGCGGGTTGTTCTGTTCGTTCAGTGGATTTGTCCCTCGCGCAC
>JAJAZK010000241.1 GCA_026785765.1 Rhodoferax sp.
CCGATCACCAGCACATCGTCATCTCCGGCGGCGACCTTGACCAGGGGAATGAAGTAATCGACCAGGCGCTGCGCCTGTGCACGCGGCGCGCGTTGAAGCAACCCTGACCATCGTTCTGGTCCAGGTCTGCGTCAGTTGCCCCAAAGCAGGACTTTGACTTCATATGCTTGACCACCACCGAGAACTTCTCGCCATTCGCAGCGGCAAAGGTCTGTGCCACCGGCGCGCGGTTGTTGACCGCGTCCGGGTCGCTCAAGGCGGACCCCACCAGCGCCAGTTTGCCCGGCTTGTAAACCATCGCCACCTGAATCGCATCGGTGCCAACACCAGTCGCCGACGGCGGCACTACCGCCCACGTCGGCGCCCCCGCCTGTGCGTTCATGCCATCCACCAGATTCTGCAAGGCCACCGTGCCGTTGTTCTGTATCTCCATCAGTCCGAAGACGTCGGCGCTGATCGCCACCATGGCTGCCACGATCTTGCTGCGTTGGCGCGCAAACTCGGCCGCATTGTCGGCACCGCGGCAGTTGGACGCGGCCACGGCACCGCCGAGCGCACAACCCTGGCCACTTTGTCCGCTGGCGGTCTGCCCGTTGGTGAATGTGGTGAAGTAGTTCAGGACATTGAAGCTGGCGACCCGGACGTTGCCGCCCACCATGTCGGGCGCAGCCGTGCGCGGGTTGTCGCGCACAAACACCGGCGCCTCGGTGGGATATCCTGGCCACCATGCAACATCCCCATTTGTTGCACCCAGTCTAAAAAGTTCCGATGACGGTTTCATTGCAGTAGCCGCAAGCTGCGCCGTCGGCATGCGGGCGTTAACGCGCCGGGCTGACCAGCGCCTGGCGCATCGCCGGACTGTCCGGAAACGGTTCACCACCCAGTGGCGCCTGCGCGCGCACCGCCTCGATATCCGGCAGACGCTCCTTCAGGCGCCAGCGTCCATCCGTACACCGGACCAGTGTGTCGCGGTAACGCCCGAAGGCGCGGATTCCCGGCCCGTCCGGATAACGGTCCAGACGCGCAAACATGCTGCGCACAGTGGCGGTGTCGCCGGCAATGGAAATGAGCGGGGCCATCACCACATGTTTGTGGTACATCGCTGGCGCGTGCGAGTGCGCGCGAAAACCTGCGCGTAACTCGGCGTGCCCGCGCATGAACGCGCGACCCGGCCAGTCGAGCACGGCGTCTTCGGTCCAGCAGTCGATCCAGGCGTCTTCCTGCCCGTAGTCGAGTCCATGCCCGTAGGCATACAGGGTCTCGAGGATGGACTGTTCATCCTCCAGTCGTTGCAGTCGCTCTTCAATTCCCATGGTCTGCTCCCGGATGGACAGTGGTGGGTGATTCCGTAGTAGGGCTGGTGCGCCTGTCAGCCGCCAGGGCCGGGGCCTCGGCACGCGCCGCTTCCTTTTCGACCACGCGCCCGGCGAAACGCCAGCGGCCATCGGCGCAACGCCGCAGCGTGTCGATGTAGCGGCCAAACGCATAGATCTCAGGACCGGCCGTACTGATATACGGGTCAAGCCGGAAAAACATGCTGTGCACCCGGGCCGTGTCACCGTGCAGGCTGATCTGCGGTTCAGCCAGCAGATGTTTGTGCCAGGCATCCGGGGCATGCGTGTGGGCGCGGAACCCGGCCCGGATCCGGTCATGCCCGTGCAGTGGCCCGTCATACACCGCCCACCCCAACACGGCGTCTGCGGTCCAGCAATCCATGAACCCTTCTTCGTCACCATAGTCCAGGCAATGACCGTACGCATGCAGGGTATTCAGGATGGCTCGTTTGTCCTCGAGCACCTGCAAACGTTGCGTTATGCCCTTTGCCGAAGGTGTGTGCGTCATGTGAGCCCCAAAAATTGTGGCCGTAGGGCCGCCACCCGGTAACCTGCCGTTGGTCCCGATTGTGTTGTTGCACTACATCCGATATTATCAGTTTCGTTATTGTTTTTCGTGCCAAACACGTCGCATCCGTTGTGATGCGCACCATTTCAATCGGAGACCTCATGACCAGAAAGCTGCTCAGCACGTTCCTGCTCGCCATTGGCCTGGCAGCAGCCACCCAACCGGCACTGTCCCAGCAGCCACGCGAGGGTGGCGTGGTTCGTGTTGGCATCCAGTCCGAGCCGCGCAGCCTGGACCCATTGCTGGTCATCACCGACGGCGCCACCGGCCACGTGGTGTCCAATATCTTCAACACCTTGGTGCGTTACGACGCCAAGATGCAGATCGTGCCGGATCTGGCCACCAACTGGCGCGTCGAAGATGAGGGCCGGGCGATCGATTTTTTCCTGCGCAAGGGCGTAAAGTTTCACGACGGCACCGACTTTGATGCAGCGGCGGTCAAGTTTGCCTTCGACCGCATACTGGACCCGGCGAACTCGTCGCCGTACCGCACTTTCTTCAAGCCGGTCGAGCAAGTGGTGGTCATCAACCCGCTCACGGTACGGGTGGTGCTGTCGCAACCATGGCCCGGCTTTTTCTACCAGCTCCTGTATGTGGGCGGCATGGGTATCCCCTCGCCGACCGCGGTCAAGGCACTTGGCAACGCAGGTTTTGCGCGCAAGCCGGTCGGCACCGGCCCGTTCCAGCTGTCGGACTGGGCCTCCGGCGACCGCATTGTGTTGACGAAGAATCCGAACTACTACCGCGCCAAGATGCCCTATCTGGATCGGCTGGAGTTCCGGGTGATACCGGATTCGACGGCGCTCACGACCAGCTTGCGTACTGGCCAACTCGACCTCGTGCGCGATATCCCGACCCAGCTGCTGCCTTTGCTGGAAAAAGAACCTGGTCTTGTGCCCAGCGTCAAGAACGCCTACTCGTTCGACTGGCTGGCGCTAAACGCGGCAAAACCGCCGTTCAACGACGTGCGGGTGCGGCAGGCCGTCAACATGGCCATCGAC
>JAJAZK010000242.1 GCA_026785765.1 Rhodoferax sp.
CCAAAGTCGTACCCCGTCGGACTTATTTTTCGTGATGCTGGTGCGTGCCTTGTCCAGTGCTGCGGCCTGGCTGTCTATCAGGGTCACGTTATGTCCGCTGCTGAAAAACGCATGCGCAATGCCGGTACCCATCAGACCGGCGCCGACTACGGCCACGTGTTCGTTCTGTGCCATCAACTGCTCCTCTTCAGGCCCTGGCCTTGCTTCGGTCCCAGGTCGACGGGGTGACGCCGCGCTCGCGCAGTTCTTTCTTGCGCACCTTTTCTGTCGGCGTGCGCGGCAATTCGGCAAGCGTGTCAAAGTAGCGTGGGATCATGAATGTCGGCATGCGGCTGTCACACCATACCGCCAGGGCGGAGAAGTCCACCGCCACGTCTGGGCGCGGGACGATGAAGGCCATCACCTCGTCTTCGCCCGCCTGCTGGTCTGCGGCCACGCCAACGACGGCACAGTCGGCCACGCTGGCGTGGCCGCGCAGCACCGACTCGACCTCGAAGGAGGAGATGTTTTCCCCGCGGCGGCGCAATGCATCTTTCACCCGGTCTACAAAGTAGTACCAGCCCTCGGCGTCGCGTTTGAGCGCGTCACCGGAATGGAACCAGAGGTCGCGCCGGGATTCGATGGTTTTGTCCGGCATGCCGACATAGCCCGTCGAGATGATGCCGGGGTGTTTGTGGCGCACCAGCAGCTCGCCCGCCTGGCCGGGTGCTACTTCGTCGCCCGACTCCGGGTCTACCAGTTTTATTTCGAACCATTGGTCCACCAGCACTCCACTGGCGCCAGCGGGGCGCGGTGCGTCGGGCGGTGTCATGAACACGTTGGATATTTCGGTCTGACCGAAGCCGTCCACGTATTCCCGGACGCCGAAACGCTCGGAAAACGGTCCTGCAAGGTCGGGTGCGAGGGGCGCAGCATAAATGCAACGCACGCGGTGGGCGCGGTCGTCCGCCGACGGCGGCTGGGCACAAATGAATGCCAGCGTGGCGCCGAGCAGATTGGTGACGGTGGCACCGCTGCGCCGTGCCCTGCCAGCCCAGTCGGAGGCGCTGAAGCGGGCATACAAGACGCAGTGGGCGCCCGCGATCAGGCATGGGTAAACGGTGAGGAACTGGGCATTGCCATGAAACAGGGGGAAACCTGTCATGTACACATCATCCGCGCGCAGGCGGGTCAACTGCACGTCTTCTTCGGCGAAGAAATAGAACTGCGAGTGCGGCATTTCGACGCCCTTCGAGGGGCCGGTGGTGCCAGACGTCAACAGCACCGCGGCGGTATCCTGCGGGCCAACGACGCTGGGTGGGTTACCGCTGTTGGCGCTCAGCAGATCCTTGTAATGGTGCACGCTGATGCGGCGAAACTCTGGTGCCACCTGCCCCGGCGTACCAGGATCGTCGACCAGGATCAGTTGTTGTACCGGGATCTCGTCCTCGATATCGAGCAGCCGCGCCGCCAGGGCTGCCGTCGTGACGATGGTGCGGGTTTGCGCCAGCTGCAGCGGATGCGCCAGGAAGCTGCCTTTATAGGCATCACTGACCGCTACTTCTACCGCGCCCAGTTTGTTGAGCGCGAACCAGATGAATACAAACTCGAGGCAATTGGGCAGCAGGATGGCGACTTTTTGCTGTCGGCGCACGCCGAATTCGGCCAGACCATGGGCCAGCCGGTTCACAAGCGTGTTGACTTCGGCGAACGAATGCGCCCGGCCCGCGTCGGTCCAGGACAGAAACGGGCGCTGCGCTTGGGTGCGTGCCTGGTGCTCCAAGACATGTGGCAGACACCAGTGCTCGCGCGGAAAATGGGGCTCGAAATGCGGAAAGGTCAACATGCCGGGCGGGTGGTGCAAAGAGACTGACAAATTGATTGATCGGACATCTTAGGGCAGAATTGTATAAAATGAAACTGCTTTCAATATATTGGAGTGCGCAATATGCTTTCCGAATTGCCTGATGTCACGGCTGTGCAAAACGTGTCTCGGGGCGAGCAAGTGCGCGGGCGCGTCCGCACCAGGGTCCAGGAAGGTAAAAAACTGACGCAGTGCGAAATCGTTCGCGGCGCGCTCGAGAAAGACATTTTTGCCGGAGTACTTGCACCCGGCTCCCAGCTCGACGAGGAAGAGATCGCGCGGCGCTTCTCGGTATCGCGCACACCGGTGCGCGAGGCCTTGCTGCAATTGATCGAGACCGGACTGGTCGAGAAGCCGTCGCGCCAGCGGGCAGTAGTCGCCCCGCTGGACGTGCGGCGGCTGATACAGATGTTCGAGACACTCTCCGAACTGGAGGCCGTATGTGCGCGTTTTGCGGCCCGGCGCATCACAGACCCTGAGAAGCTCTCGCTGGATGCAATTCAGCGTGCGTCCGACGCGGCCCTGCTGGCCAACGACCAGGACGAATATGGCCGGTTGGGCATCAAGTTCCATGTGGCGGTGTGGCGTGCGACGCATAACGACGTGTTGTTCGAGACCACCCGCAATCTGGCGATCCGGCTTAACCCGTACCGCATGTTTCAGTTGCGTTCCAAGGGCCGCCCGGAGGCAAACAACGACGACCACAAGGCCTTGCTCGCGTTGATTCAGGCCGGCGACGCCGACGGCGCCTATGCCTTGATGCGCGGCCACGTCAGCATGCAGGGTGACGTGTTGGCAGACTTCATTTCTTGTGTACCGAAAGTGGTCCTGCACGTTGAGTACACCTAAAAGGACTTGACTTGTGCAAGGAATATATGGATAGTCCCTTAAAAATATAATCTCGTGCAAAACTTTTGACCAATCCCACAGGAGACATCCACATGACCCCAATCCGGAAAGTTTTTTCCCGGGCGGCTTTGTTCACCGCGCTGGCGCTTGCGTTGCAGCTCTCACATGCCGCCGACCGCAAGATCGTGATCCTGCAGGCCCTGACCGGCACCGCAGCGTTTGTTGGTGTGCCGGCATCTGAAGGAATGAAGTTTGCCGCCGACGAACTCAACGCCAAGAACTTTCTGGGTGCAGGTGACAAGATCGTGTTTGAGGTCGCAGACAGCGCCTCCGCGCGCCCGCAGGCGATGGCGGCAGTGACGCGGTATGCGGCTGATCCGAGCGTATTGTTCATTCTTGGCCCGACGACAGCGCCGGAGTCCATTCCGTCGGCCAGCGTGGCCAATGACGCCAAGATCGGGATGAAGGCGATGACCAACGCAGTGGCGCTGCTTGCCGCTGGCCACTGGGGCTTTATTTCCGCGCAGCAGCCGGCCATCACAATGCCGCAGCTCGGTGACTACGCGGTGGATGTGGCCAAGGTCAAGTCCTGCGCCACCATCCGTTTTACCGACAACGAGGCGTATGTCGACCTCGAGCGCATGTTCGTGGAACACACGGAAAAGCGAGGGATGAAGTTTGTCGACCGCACCGGCATCAAGCAGGCGGACTCGGACTTCTCTGCCATCGCCACCCGCATCGTCGCAGCCAAGCCCGATTGTGTGATGTTGTTCACGTTGGGCCCGTCGGCCGCCAATCTCGCGATCCAGCTCAAGCAGGCCGGGCTGCCAGCCAACGTCAAGCTGATTGGGCAGACCGGCTTGTCGTCGCCACAGTTGGTGACCATCGGCGGCGCAGCGGTCGAGGGGCTGGTATTCAATTCGGACTGGACGCCTGGCGGCAACACTCCGGCGGCGCAGGCGTTTGCCGCAGCCTACAAGGCAAAGACTGGCAAGGATGCGGACAACTGGGCCGCACTGGGCTACAGCTACATGACGGTGGTGGCCACCGCAATCAAGGCGGCGTCGCCGAACCCGACCCGCGAGAAGATCCGCGATGCCCTGGCCAAGACCAAGGACGTTCCGGTGGTTGTGGGCACCGGAAAATACAGCTATGTCGACCGGATACCGACCTATGGCTCGGTGTTCCTGATGGTGAAAGACGGAAAGTTCGTTCCGGCTCCCCAGTAAATTTGCACGCCTGAGGACCACTGGCGCACCCCTGCGTTGGTGTCCTGCACGGCGAAAGACATCCCATGATTGCGCAACAAGTATTGAACGGGCTGGTCCTGGGCGGCGTGTACGCCTTGTTCGCCCTGGGCTTCACGCTGATTTTCGGCATCCACCGGATCATGAATATGGCGCATGGCGCGGTGTTCATGGCGGGGGCCTTCATCGGTCTGTTCACGGTGCGGGCCGGTCTGCCGATCTGGTTTGCCCTGCCTGTCGCCATGGCCGGTGCCGGACTGATTTCCATACTGGTTGAGGTGGTTGCTTTCAAACCGCTGCGCAAGCTTGCCTTGGCCGATGCGGAGCTGGCCTCGATCATTTCCAGCATTGGTGCGGGCCTGATTATCCTTAGCATCGGGCAATACGTATCCAAGACCGAAACCATGCGTTTTCCGTTTGGGACTGTCCCTGTGGAAGCGATCCAGGTCCTGGGCCTGCGTGTCACCATGCTGCAACTGCTGATGCTGGGTGTCGCGTGTCTGATGGTTGCGCTGCTCGCCTATTACCTGTACCGCACGGCCCGGGGCCGGCAGATTCGCGCCGTGGCGGGCAACTACCGCGCCGCGCAGTTGCTGGGCGTCAACCCGAATGCGATTTTCTACCAGACCTTCTTTTTGTCTGGCGCCTTGGCGGGTGCCGCCGGCGTGATGGTTGGCCTGGCGTTCAATGCAGTGCAGTTTCTGATGGGCGAGCCCTTTTTGCTGAAGGCATTCGTCGCCATCATCCTTGGCGGCTTGGGCAGCGTCCCGGGCGCACTGATCGGTGGCCTGGTGCTTGGCCTGCTGCAATCGCTGTCGGCAGCGTATCTCCCCGCATTGCTGGTGGACGCGGTCATATTCCTGTTTCTGTTTGTCATCCTGATGGTGCGACCGGACGGGTTGTTTGTGCAGAGCGTGCCCGAGTCTGCGACCAAACGCGTTTAGCCGAAAGACGACGATGGGCTTCATCGCTCCGCACCTGCCCCTGCTGGACCTGATTTTCATCGGCACCGGCTACGCCCTGAGCCAGGCAATTGTGTTCCGCGCCGGCACGTTTTCAGTTGCCACATCGGGTTTTGCCGCACTGGGCGCCTACTGCGTTGCCATTCTGGTGGTGAAGCAGGGTGTACATCCCGCAGTGGCAGTGGGCCTGGGTACCCTGTTGGGCCTTTTCAGCGGGCTGTTGTTGTCGATGCCGTTGGCGCGTCTGCGCGGCGTCTACCAGGCGATCGCGTCACTGGCCTTTGTGGAGATTCTGGTCGCGCTGATTCTCTATTTTGAAGTGCTGACGGGTGGTCCTTTGGGCTTTCACAACATCCCGCGCCTGGTGAATACCTGGACCCTGTTTTTTGCCATGGCAGCCACCATGTTGTTGTTGATCGTGCTCGGGCAGGGCGGTATCGGGCGCGCGTTTGATGCG
>JAJAZK010000243.1 GCA_026785765.1 Rhodoferax sp.
AACGGCTTTATGACCGGATATGGGCCGACGCTCTGTGTTGCTCGATTGCCCATGCCACGGTCGAGGAGATCGATACGCTGAACATTCTTTCGGCCACCATGTTGGCGATGCGCCGGGCGGTGCAGGGATTGCGGTTGTTGCCAATCAAGGTGCTCGTGGACGGGAACCGTGTTCCGGTGATGGATATGTTGGCCGTGGCCGTCGTGCGCGGTGACGCACTAGTGCCCAGTATCTCGGCGGCGTCTATTCTGGCCAAGGTGCATCGGGACAGCTGGTGTGCCCAGTTGCACCAGCGGTACCCGCACTACGGTTTCGACGCGCACAAGGGATATGGAACCGTGCAGCATCTGCTCGCCTTGCGCGAACATGGTGCCTGCCCGGAACACCGCAGGACCTTTGGCCCGGTGGCTCGGGTACTCCAATGAGCGCCATACCCGGGCTGGTGCCGGTCGTGGTGCACTCGCGTGACAACCCGCTTTTCAAGCGGCTGCGCCGATTGCTCGAGCAGCCGGCGGCCTACCGCAAACTGGGCGAATTCTGGATCGAGGGGGACCACCTTTGCAGCGCTGCACTGGCACGCGGTGCGACGCCGGCAATGGCGGTTTTTGCGGAGTCGTTTTATGCGCTTGCCCCGGCCCGATTGCGGCGCGCGGCTCTGGTCACCACGGTGCTGGGCGATCGCCTGTTCGAAGAGATTAGTGTGTTGGAGGCAGGTACCACGCTGGGATTTCTCATGCCCCTGGTAGCGCATGCGCACCCAACCGCTGGGGTGGCAAGTGTCGTACTGGACCGGATTCAGGACGCAGGCAATGTCGGCTCCATCTTGCGCAGCGCTGCCGCCTTCGGATTTGGGCAAGTGTTGGCAATCAAGGGCACGGCCGCATTGTGGTCAACGAAGGTCCTGCGCGCCGCGATGGGCGCCCATTTTGGTTTGCAGCTAGTCGAGGGGCTTGACGCAGTGCAGTTGCACACTCTGGCCATTCCGCTTGTCGCGACCAGCTCGCATGCGGGAAGCCTGTTGCACGGAATTGCATTGCCGTCGCCATGCGCCTGGGTTTTCGGCCATGAAGGCCAGGGTGTCAGCGAGGCGTTGTCGCAGCAGGCGTCGCTGCTGGTGCGTATTGGCCAACCCGGCGGCGAAGAGTCGCTCAACGTGGCCGCAGCTGCCGCAATTTGCCTGCCCGCGAGTGCCGCCAGCCTTGCGCTTGCTGCTGCCGCTGGGTGAAGGGGCCGGTCGAAGGCGACGTTATAATCAAGGGCCTTCCCAACAGCCGCCCCGGGCGTTATCCAAGGTCGATTCCGCTCTAAAAAGCATCGGCAAGGAGCCTCATCTTGCAGATGCACGGGCGCAACAAAAACAAACCCGGAGATCCCAGTGCTTTTGTCTCTCAAGGGGAAATTCCCTCACGCCATCCTGGCGCTCGCGGACGGCACGGTCTATCTTGGAGATTCCATCGGCGCGACAGGTTCCTGCGTCGGTGAGGTGGTCTTCAACACGGCGATGACGGGTTACCAGGAGATCCTGACCGACCCCAGTTACTGCCAGCAAATCGTGACCCTGACCTATCCCCATATCGGCAACTACGGCGTCAACCCGCAGGATGCCGAATCCGCGAAGGTCCAGGCCGCGGGGCTGGTGATTCGTGATCTGCCGCTGATGGCCTCCAATTTTCGCAGTACCGCAACCTTGGCCGACTACTTGCAGGAATCGGGCACGGTGGCGATTGCCGGGATCGACACACGCAAGCTGACCCGACAGTTGCGCAACCTGGGTGCCCAGAACGGTTGCATTCTGGGCCTCGCCAGTGGACAGGACGTCAGCAAGGAACTGGTGGATCAAGCCTTGGTACGGGCGCGGGCGGCGCCTTCGATGGTCGGCCTGGATCTCGCCCGCGTTGTTACAACCTTCACGCCGTATGAATGGACGCAGACCGAGTGGAGCCTGGGCCGCGTCGGGTCGACGCCGTCTTTCGGCGAACAGACGAACCCGCGTCACCATGTGGTGGCCTACGATTTTGGAGTCAAGCGCAACATTCTGCGCATGCTGGCGCAACGCGGTTGCAGCGTGACGGTGGTGCCGGCAACGACGGATGCGGACGCTGTGTTGGCGCTGCGGCCTGACGGTGTGTTTTTGTCGAATGGCCCGGGGGACCCGGAACCGTGCGCCTATGCGGTTGCAGCCACACGCCGGTTGATCGACACCGGCATTCCATTATTCGGTATTTGCCTGGGCCACCAGATCATGGCGCTGGCCTCGGGAGCGCGGACTTTCAAAATGAAGTTCGGGCATCATGGTGCAAACCATCCGGTGAAGGACCTGGATAGCGGCCGGGTCAGTATCACCAGCCAGAACCACGGGTTTGCCGTCGACGAAAAATCGCTTCCCTCGAACCTGCGTGCGACCCATGTAAGCCTGTTCGATGGAACGGTTCAGGGGCTGGCCCGCACGGACCGGCCGGCGTTTTGTTTCCAAGGGCATCCGGAGGCGTCTCCCGGCCCCCACGACATCGCCTATTTGTTCGAGCGTTTTGTCGCGTCGATGCACCAGTCCAGCCGGAGCGAACATGCCTAAGCGCCTCGACATTCACAGTGTGCTCATCATCGGTGCAGGGCCGATCGTCATCGGCCAGGCCTGCGAGTTTGACTATTCCGGTGTGCAGGCCTGCAAGGCCTTGCGGCAGGAGGGCTTCAAGGTCATCTTGATTAACAGTAACCCCGCCACCATCATGACGGACCCGGCGACGGCCGACGTCACCTACATCGAGCCGATCACCTGGCAGACGGTGGAGAAAATCATCGCCAAGGAACGGCCCGATGCGATCCTGCCGACCATGGGCGGGCAGACCGCGCTCAATTGTGCGCTGGATTTGTGGCACCAGGGCGTACTCGCAAAGTACGGAGTGGAGCTGATCGGAGCCAGTCCGGAGGCGATCGACAAGGCGGAGGATCGGCAAAAGTTCAAGATGGCGATGACGCGCATCGGCCTGGGCTCGGCCCGTTCTGGCATTGCGCACAACTTGGATGAGGCGTGGACGGTGCAGAAGACGGTCGGGTTTCCCACCGTCATCCGCCCCAGTTTCACGCTGGGCGGCACTGGAGGCGGCATCGCCTACAACGCCGAAGAGTTTGAAACCATATGCAAACGTGGCATCGAAGCTTCTCCGACCAGTGAATTGCTGATCGAGGAGTCTTTGCTCGGATGGAAAGAATTCGAGATGGAAGTTGTGCGCGACAAGGCCGACAACTGCATCATCGTCTGCTC
>JAJAZK010000244.1 GCA_026785765.1 Rhodoferax sp.
CATCTGCACCGCGATCGGATCCCAGATTGGCGCCAGTGCCGCACCCTGTACGCCGCGCGCGATCAGTCGGCGCAGGATCACGGTGGAGTCGCTTGGCGCGCCGCCACCCGCGTTGTCGGAAGGGTCGGCAATGACGACCGGGCCAGGCTGCCCCAAGGCCAGGTCGATCGCCTCATCGGGGCTGTGGTACGGCGGCTGCGTCTTGCCGCGCATGGCGAAGAATTCGTCGCCGAGTTCCCGGGCGAGCTTGTCACCGGCGGCGCGCTGGTTGTCGGTAACGACGAGGATGCGTGAGCCCATCTCGGGCACGTCGGCATACGGGAAACAATGCGCGGCGGAGACCGAGAGTACGCCGTTCTTGCCTTCGAGCGAACTCATCTTGTCCACAAAGGCGCGCATCGGTTGCATCGTGGTCGGGTAACTGCCCACCATGCGGCAGTCGTAGAGCGACATCACCGGTTTGATCGTGCCGCGCACTGCCTGCAGGGTCAGCTCGACCACTTCCTCGCCGCGCGCTACAAAATCGGTATGCGGGAATTCCTTGAAGCAGATGATGAGAGTGGCGTTTTTCACACGCTTTTCGGTCATGTGGCAATGCGGATCGTGCTCCACGCCAATCGGCACGTCCGGTCCCACGATGGCGCGGGCGCGCTCGATCACGTCCCCTTCGCAGTCATCGTAGCCGTCGGCGACCATGGCGCCATGCATTCCGAACAACACACCGTCAAGCGGCATGGCGGCGCGCAACTGGCCAAGGATTTCGTCGCGCAAGGTCTCATACGCGCTGCGCGACACGATGCCTGCTGGCTCGGCCCACGAACAGGAGCCTTCGATCAGCGTCCAGCCCTCGGCCTTGGCACGGCGGCGCGCAATCCACAGCGGGGCGGTAATCAGTTTGGGCTCGTCGGGGTGCTCTCCGGGGGCCATGTAATAGGCGTTGTGGAAACTCTCCAGCGCCGTTGGAATGGGCGCGAAGGTATTCGTCTCGGTGCCGATCGATGCTGCAAAGATACGCATGGGTTGTCTCCTGGCTGGTGTGTGGTTGGACGCGTGGTACATCGCATTTTGGCCGATTTCCTGCGGCCGCCAACGAGCCTGGGTGTAGCATGCAGCGTGCCCATGAAAGTCACTTCCGTTGCGGGGCAGGCGGGGTTCATCGACCGGCATCTGGCCTGCATCGTCGCCCGGCCCCAGCGTGGATTGCACTGACGATGGCCGCAAGACCAGGTCCTTCGCCTTAACCAGGAGAAACCCAAAATGCTGGAACAACGCAATCTACTGGTAGCGATGCGAGACGGCGTGTGCCTGGCGGCGGACCTTGTGTTGCCGCCGGGCGGCGCGCCAGCGCCGGTATTGCTGAACTTTGGCCCGTACCACAAGGACGGCCGCGGCGGGCGCCTGAGTGTTCGCAGCGTGCACCGCCATTTTGTCGGGCTGGGTTATGCCTGCGTCAGCGCCGATCTGCGCGGGCTGGGCAATTCGGATGGGGTCAGCCCGGGAGCTTTCGCACCCGGCGAAGCACAGGATGGCCATGACCTGGTCGAGTGGATCGCCACCCAGAGCTGGTGTGACGGAAACGTGGGAATGTGGGGCGTGTCCTACCCGGGTGTCACCGCTTTGTCCACCGCCGCGACCAATCCGCCCCACCTCAAGGCAATCGTGACAATTCACGCGAGCGCCGATCTGTACCGGGGTGTGGCTGGGCTGGGCGGCACCTGCAGCGGCTTCTGGATGCGCGCCGACTGGGGTCCGCGCATGGCCGCCTACAACCTGATGCCGCCGCTGTGGCAGGACGCGCAGGGACGCTGGGCGCGGGTTTGGGCGCAGCATCTGGAGGGCAACCAGCCCTGGCTGGACGCTTTTTGCGCGCACCCGGGTTTTGACCCGTTCTGGCAATCGCGCGTGGCCGACCTTACCCGGATTCGCTGCGCCACGTTTGCCATCGGTGGCTGGCGCGACCTGTATGCCGATTGCACACCACTTGACTTTGCTGCCATCAGCGCGCCCAAGAAGCTGTTGATGGGCCCCTGGAAACACGAGTTTCCCGACACCGGCAAAGAAGCCCCGGCCGCCGGGCTGTGGGATATGCAACGCTGGTTCGAGCGCTGGCTGCGGGCGGTGCCCAACGGCATTGACTGCGAGCCGCCCGTGTCTATATATATACAGGGCCGTGCCGGTGCCTGGCGCGCCCAGGCGCAGTGGACGCCATTGCCGCAACAGACCCTGGAACTGTGGCTGACCAGTGACGGCGGCCTGGCCGACCACAGCGCACAGGCCAGCAGCGACTACCGCTACGACCCGACGGTAGGCATGTGCTCGCTGGTGTGGGATCCCTGGACCACAGCACTGGATCCGGCGCTGCCGCGTGACCAGGCCGGCGACGATGCGCGTTCCTTGTGTTTTACCGGAGTACCACTGGAAGCACCGATGGAACTGATCGGTGTCCCGCAACTGCTGCTGGAAGTCTGCTCCAGTGCCTTGCCTCTGAATCTGGTCGCCAAGCTCTGCGCGGTGACCGCCAACGGTGCATCGACCCTGATCAGCACCGGCTGGGCTGATTTGTCGGCCCATGCTGTGCCTGGTCAGCGCGTTCAAATCGAGTTGCCCTTGCGGGCCACGGCCTATAGGCTGGAGTCGGGCGAACGCTTGCGGGTTGCAATCTCCTGCGCCGACTTTCCGCGCGTATGGCCGACCCCCAAGGCCGCCAGCCTGCGTGTCTTTCATGGGCTGTCGCAGATTTCCCTGCCGCTGTGTCTGGCATCGGACGGTGGGACTGCGCCGCCACTTTGGGGTCCGCTGCAGGCGGCCGTGCTGGGCTCGGAGAACGATCTTGGTGGCGGCCAGACCTGGGGGATCAGCCGCAACCTGATGGACGACAGCGTGCGCCTGGACGCCAGCCGGTCGGAGCGGGTGCGCGTCGACGCGCAGACCGAGCTTGTGATCGACCACGCGTACCATGCCGGCGTCGCGCCACAGCATCCAGAGCTGGCGCACATGGGCTCCACCACCAGCGTGCATATTGTCGGCGCCACCGGCACCACCGAACTTGTCAGCCGGACCGTTTCGACGGCGCATGGAACCCAGGTGGACGTTGACATCCGCGTCGACGGTCAGCCGTATTGGCAACGCAAATGGAAACTCGACGGCCCTGCAAGCTAGTGTGGTGCGGCAATTCTTCGGGCACCCGATTCCCGCGCCTTCGAGTTCATGACATCGCTGGCAGGGCCTGTCCCACCTTCGGCTGCTGCAGCTGGTTGGCCAGCGCGCCGGGCGTCCGCGCCGTGGCGCTTGCGCACTCGCGCAGATGATGCGTTTGGTACTCTATGCGGTTGGCGCCACCACAATCGCCGCAGCGCGTGACACTGTGGCATGCGCGAATAGCTTCAGCGCCCCGGCGCAGCCACCCGCCACGCCCGACTGGATCGTTTGATGGCGCAGGATTGAACAGGCCGAAACATCCGCACGCATCGGCCGCTCTTGGAGGTGTGGCGTTTGGTTCGTCGCCGGCCAGCCACCTCACCGGGCGTGTCGGGTGAGCCACGCCGGGCAGACGGAATCATTCGCGCATGCCGCAGAGCCACGCACGCCAATTTGGTAGTCGCGCGAGTCCCATGGCATGCAACAAAAACCATCTGCGCGATTGGAGTCGGCCCGGCGTGGACGCCCGGCACGCTGGCCAAGTAGCGCCAAATACGGAAGGTAAGTTTGCGCTCGCAGCATCTCCAATAGGGAGAGGCCGCCTTTGAGATCTCCACAGCGTACAAAACTACGCTAGCCGACGGCGTCAGCGGAAAGTGACTTCCAGACTCGCCAGCGGCGCACCAAAACGCGCCGCCCAGTGCTCGCCTGGCGCAACCGGCCAGGCATCGGTCCAGGTGCCGGTGGTGACCACGTCGCCTGCCATCAGGTCGGGTGCGCCCGGACACTGGCGCAACTCGCTAAGGAAGTAGTGCAATGCGCGCAGCGGGCTGTCCAGTACGTTGGCACCCTGTCCGGTCTCCAGCACGGTCTCATCTTTGTACAAACTGACCGGTACCCCGGCCAGCAAGCCATCGAGTTGTGCGGCATCACGCGCCAGTTCGCGCAGCGGGATACGCCGCCCGACCAGCAGGCGCGCGTGCAGACCACCGTCTGCCACGCAGTCGGGCGCGGCGAACTTCCAGCCAGCCAGATGGGATTGCACGATCTCGAAGCCAGGTGCCACCCAGTCGATGGCATCGAACAGGTCTTGCAGTGATGCGTCCAGCGCTGGCTGCGCGCGCATGCCGAACACCACCTCGGGCTCGATTCGGGGCTGGGCGCAATGCGCCAGGGACAGCTCGCCTTTGCCGGTGCAAAAAAACAGCGACGTGTTCCAGACGGTTCCCCAGATCGGCGCAAACACCGCGTAACGCGCCCAAATGCCGCGGTTGGTGAAACCCACCTTGAAGCCGCGCGGCAACTCGCCACGGCGAATGCGCAGGGCACGGACCTCGAGCTGGCGCTGGTATGCCGTGGCCAGATCCAGTGCTGGCTGCCCAAGGCTGGGCGCGCCCGGCCAGAGTTGTCCGGTATCGGAATGGTCAAGCAGGAACTGCGCGGTGAAGGACATGGTGTGCGACCGGTTCGCCGGTATTGGCAGCGTTGTTGTGGCGCAAAGGGTAACGTGTCTGCGCGTCGGATTCAATGCTAACCCGTGGACGGAACAAGGCCAACATGGCGAAGCGGGTGCCTCGCTCGATCGCCAGCGTGGCGCTGTCTGAAATTCGCATCATGCGACCCGGAGGCGCTTGGTTCGTGATCGTTGCACGTCACGGCATCGGGCCGCAATGCCGAATAAACACGGGGCAGCGCGAACGAGACGGGTTAGTATTTCGCCACACGCCACACGCCACACGCCATGAACTCTTTACCATCCATCGCCGTCTCGGGCATGCAGGCCGCACAGTCGGCGCTGCGCGTGTCCTCGCACAACGTGGCGAACCTCAATACACCAGGCTTTCGTCGGCAGGAGCTCAGCCAGCGTGCGCTGGAGGGTGGTGGCGTGACGACCCAACTGCAGCGCGCCGAAAAAGAAGGCGCAGCGCTGGAAACCGATCTGATTGCCCAGTTGCAGGCAAAAAATGCGTTCCTTGCCAATTTGGCGGTTTTCCGCACGGCTGACAAACTCGCCGGGACCTTGCTGGACGAACGCGTCTGAGCTGCCGCTTGCAGGGTTGCCGCGGGAGCTGCTCAGGGCTTGAGCATGCCAAGCATGCGGTCGGCCATCAACTGGTGTACTCGGGTGGTCTTGTGCGCTGCATCCCAATTCACGTAACCATTGGCCGTCTTCAGACCGGATTCATAGCTCTCGTTGGCACAAGCCGGTAGCTGGATACACAGCGCGTTGACCTGCTCGAAACCGAATCGGGCCGGGTTGCGCATCATCTCGGCCACGCTTGCATAAGCGTCAAACACGCGGATGTCGGCGCCGCTGCGTTTGGCGGCCTCCGCCACCGTTGCGGCGAGTGCGCGGTTCAGGTCGATGCCATTGAGGTCGTTGTCGTTTTCCAGTGCCTCGCGCGGCGTGCGGTTGGCCACAAGAATCCGGCGTGCGCCTACGGCGAGCAAGCGGTCGATCTCGCTGCTGGTATTGCCAGTCGCCTGCGAGATCGCCGCCGTCAGCACCGGGGTGTTCTTGCGGTCCAGGCCCAGGATGTCGTTGGAGCCCGCCCACAGGATCACCACATCGGCGGCACCCAGGCGGCCGTTGTCTTTCTGGATGAACTGGTCCACCTGCCAGCGCATGCCGGTGATCTCGATGCTCTTGTAGGCCGGCAGGCGCCCCACCACATTGGTCGGGCCGCTGGTGGCGCCGCTGACGCCGTAATTCTGAAGTTTGGCACCCAGTCCCTGCGCCACATACTCCGCCACGTTGGGTCCATTCGAGTTACGGCCGCGCCAGTTCGGAGCCGCTGGCACCTTGTCGCCAGTCAGGCGGAACAGGTTTCCGTCATCGACGTTGCTGTCGCCAAAAACGACTACGCGTTGTATAGGTGTTGGTGACTGTATGCCGGCGCAAGCAGACAGCAGCGCTGCCAGAGCCACAATAAAAGTCCGGGTTGAGAGTGAAGTGCGCATGGACGCTCCAGCTGGAATGTTTGGTGTGCTACGAGGCTGCGATGTGGCTGCCAGTTTACGCTGGGCGATCGGCCGGTGGCATCGGTCAAACCTGGCGAAGTCATAGCGGTAGTGAAACGGATTGAGCAAGCCGGCTCGAGTGACCAGGCAGGCCGCGTGGTGCAACGTGTCAAGTTGATCAACCGACGGGCGGTGACCCAGTACCTTCACCACCTTTCCCGCCTAACGGCCGTTGATTGCATCGAAAATTTCCCTCCACGCCAACCTTGCGTCAGTCCGTCGCCTTTGCCTGCAGCGCGTCGGGCTTCGGCTTGGGTTGCTTCCATTGCTCGTCGAGACTGGCGCACAGCGTGGCGATGTCATGCCGTGGCGTAGTTCGGGTCGGAAGGAAGGCCAGTGACGCCGCGGCGGCTTCGCGCACGGCCACGCCGCCGATGCGGTAGCCGAGCGAACGGTAGCTTTCGAATTGGGTTTCGTCGAACCACTGGTCGGCCGTCGACTGGTGCGGGAAGCTGGGATCGGTCTTGCGGTAGTTCAACACATCGGCCAACTCGGTGCCAGTCAACGACGGTTTGATGTAGAGCAGGGTCCCGTTGTCCGGCGCGCCGGAGTCCACCTTGCCGTAGTGAATGCTGCCCGCGACGCAGTACGCCTAGCTGAACTCGGCATTGCGCTCGCGATCAATCCGGCCGACGTCGAGTTCGATTTCGATGCGAAAGTCCGTGTAGCACTTGCGAATGGCGTTGCCCAGGTCCTCGAAGCCCATCGTTCCATCGGCGCTGGCATCAACGACGACAATCAGGCGGCAGCGCCGTCGCACCAGTTCATAAAGCCCCAGGTTCTCGAAGTGCCCTCCGTCCGACAGGTAGACGAAGTCGGCGTCGGCGTCAGTCAGGCCGAACAACTCGGCAATCAAGCGGAACAGGCCCAGGTGCGGGCCCGAATCCTCCCAGCGCCGTTTTCGCGGGTTCGCGCACCAGCGGCCGAGACGCACATTGAACAAGGTCATCAAGAACGCGAGCGGCGGCGATGAGTGGTACCCCATGCTCGGGCTGACCGCAGCGCCCGACAGGGCGACCGCCATGCCGAGCTTGGTGCCTTCGTCTTCGTCGTTGATCCGGTTGTGTTTGGCGCCATAACGCGCGGTGGGTCTGAAGCAGCCGCGTGCGGCATGCTGCTCGGCCTGCGAGCTGCCTGCCAGCGGCCTGCTGGGCATCTCAAAGCCGCAAAAAGCGGGCGTGAAAACGAAGCCGCTGGCCTTGCGCGTTTGCCATGCAAGCTCCTTGCCTTTGACGAGATTGAGCGCGGTGTTGACGATGTGGTAGGGCCTCTGCACATGAGCCCCGTCGGGCTTGAACAGTTCCTCGAGCCGCGGGTCGTCATTGGGATCGAAGGCGGTGAACGGATGCGGCCGCCGGTTCTTGCTGCTGGCGCCGAGATAGGCGCGCACCAGCCGATTGCGGTACATCATGTAGAGAGAAAACTTGTTGATGTCCACGCGCCATGCCAACAGCAGGCCGACTGCGAGGAATCCGGCCATCGCGATCACCAGGGTAGCGAGTTCGGTAGCTTCGACCTCGTCGAGATAGCGATCCAGGTACTCCGGCAGCGTGGCCTCCCCCAGGTTCATGCCATGGATTCCGTGCGGCACGACCGCAATATGCACCAGCGTCGATACCGCCACGACGATCCCGACCGTGAAGGCGTAGGGCGCCACCTGTGCGACGAACTCGTGCCACCACGGGCTGTCCTGCTTGCCCGTGGATTTGCCGGCGCCCGCCGCGACGCCAGCCACCGTCGCTGCAAGCCAACCGCCGGCAATGGCGGCGCCTAACCAGTCCGATAGGTGGGCATTGGCCCAGAAGAGAAGCGGCGGCAGGTAAAAGGTGAACAGGAACAGCGCCAGCCAACCAAGCACGCAGATGATGGCCCAGCCCCCGGCGCGGCTCCACCATTCGCGGCTGCCGTCGGTGTAGAGCCGTCCGATCAGTCCCACCAGTAGCACCATGGTGACTCCGAAAATGCTCAGCATGATGGGCATGCCGAGCGCGACCAGATGGCTGTAGTGCAGGGTCGGGCTGTCGATCAGCGGCCACCCGCCGATCCCGACAAGCAAGGTCAACACCAGCAGCGTGCCCAGTCCCAGGGCAGCGATGGCGAACAGCAGGTGGCCCAGCCCCTCGCCGCCGAGACTTTTCCAGGTCACCGACGCGGGGCCGGGCAGCTTGTTTCGATACTGGGCCGTCGCCCAACCGGCGAGCCAGACCAGAAAGTAGACGATGCCCGGCAGCAGCGCCACCTGGAACACGCGGAGTTTTTCTGACCAAAGGTAGGCGATCACCGAGGTTCCGCTGGCTCGACCCATCCCATCCATGAACCTGAGCCACTCGGCGTTGGCGGACCCGCGCAGGTCCCACAGGCCGACGCTGCCGGCGAATCCGGCCAGCATCAGCGGCACCACGACCTGCAAGATCACGCTGCCCTGGCTCTGCGCGAAGATCGGGTTCTTGTCGGCGGGATCGGGCTTCAACGAGATGCCAAGCGCGATGAAATAGACAACCCACAGGAAGGCCAGCAGCGCCACAAGCAACCAGTTTGCGTAGTCTTCGTGGTGGTGGAAGACCAGCCAGGTCAGGGCGCGCGGCAAAATCAGAAAGGCCGCCAGCAAGGCGATCAGGATGGTCAGATTCAACCCGGTGTTGCGTACATAGGTGGCGATGACCGCCCAGGTATCGGCGCTGAACATGCCGGTCTTCGGTGTCAGGTAGTTGCTGTACTGTCGGAGGAACTTGATCGGGTCGGGTTCGTCGGCGACGGGCTCGGCGTTGGAACCGGGGGTGAGCTGCTTTTCGGCCTGTTCAATATCGCCTGCCTGTTCCTTCAGCCACTTGGAGAACCAGCCGCCGATGTAACCACCGCCCGAAACCGTGGACAGATAGTCGAAGTCCCGCAGCAGCTTGTGCTCGGCCAGCGCTTGCAGGATGCCGAGGTTGAATGTCGCGCTGCGGATTCCACCGCCCGAAAAGGCCAGCCCTGCGAGCTGCTGCGCATGGGCGCGAGCGATGACCTTCGATTCCTCGGCCGGCCGAACGCCAGTGGGCGCAATGCCGCGCAAAGAGTCGAGTTCGTACTGGAAGGTCTCGAAAAAAACGCTGCCTGCGACCTCGTCCAGCTGGCGCCAGGTTGCGTCGTCGCACGCGCCGTCCGGATTCAGGCCGTTCCTGGCCTGGAAGGCCGCAATCGAGTCGCTCAGGGGTTTGTCGAACCTCCCTGAACGCGGGCCAGCGTAAAAACCCAGGTCGGCGAGCTTGCGCTGAATGTCGCCTATTGCTTCGCTCTCATCGCCTTGCTTGAAGCTGATCTCGCTCATGGAACGGTTCCCCTTTAAAAGCCGGGTTTGGTCGCGGCGGGCTGGCGCAGTTACTGCATCTGAAGGTGATCATCTGGAAGCGTGTCGCGTAGAAATCGCCGCCCGTCGTGACGATGTCCTTCCACTTGGCGACTCCTTGTGCAAGCCAGTGTGACCGCGTACCGCGGGGATGCCATCCCCAACTTTGATGAGGGTCCGGTCGCTGGCTGTCTTCGACGCTTCGTGACACGGCGCGCTGGATAGCGCGAGAGCGCTTGCGTCCAATCTGCGGGCCGGTGACCATGTTGCGCTGCGTCGATCCGCGGGGCCCGGGCTGCTGAAGCATCATGTTTTCGACGTTTTCCATGCTTTTAAGTTGGCTTTTTCAGTCTACATCGTGCCGTTCCGCAGGCTGTGCCAATAGAAAATGGGCATCGCGCCTCTTGCTGGCATGTTCGAGGACAGTCTGCACCCCTATGTGTGTTGGCGCACAGATCGCCACGCTCAACAGGTCCACAATAGAGTTGGGCCCGCGCGAGGATTCCGAGCTTGGGTTCATTCCATCAATCCCACAACTTGTATTTAAGGAGTCAGAACATGAATTCCGTCACCATGAAAATGCTTTGCCGTATCCTGATCTTGGCCATGCTTTCACTGGCTTTCCAGACGGTGAGCGCCGGTATCATCGGTACCGACCAAGCGGCACTTGCCGCGGCTGTTCAGTCCGACAGGGC
>JAJAZK010000245.1 GCA_026785765.1 Rhodoferax sp.
ACCAATGACGGTGGCGACGCCTCCCGCGTAATTCCGTATCCGGCGTCCAACGCCCAAATCAGTATTGGCCCCCCCTTTCCGCCCCGGCGGGGGTGGAAAGGGGGCGGGGGGGGATACGGGGGGGAATACAAAATAGTCATCTCAAACCATCACTCCAGTGAACAAATACTCCAGTGAAAAAATCCAATGCACAAACCCAGTGACCAACAAAAGACTTCAATAGAACTGCCTGGGCAACCACAACCACAACTTCTCAACTTCTCAACGCTTTGCATCCTTGTGTCCAGGTGGTGGTGGGCGGGTTGGTTTTGCATTTGCTGGGCGGGAGTCATGTTTTATTTGCACGGCGCCAGCTCGCGCTGAATCGGGCATGGGCTTTGTCCATGTGACTGTGCATGGCATCGCGCGCGGCGCTTGCATCGCGTGCGCGCACCGCCGCCAGCACCACTTCGTGCTCGCCGATTGCGGCGCGCCACGACGGGGCGGTCTCAAAATGTCCCCCGAGGCGCTCGAATACCGGGCCCCGGCGCGAATCCCAGAATGCCTGCACGGTTTCGACCAGCACGCTGTTGCCGCTGGCCTGCACGACGGCGGTGTGAAAGGCCCGGTCGCCGTCCAGTGGCATCACGCCGTCTGCGGCGTACGCGGCCATCTGGTCGATCGCTGCGCGCATGGCGTCGGTGTCGCGCCGTTTGGCCAACCGTGCAGCAATGGCTGCCGTCTCACCTTCCACAACGCGCCGGGCGCGGATCAGCTCCAGCGGGCCCCATTCGGCGGCCGCGCTGTCGCTGATGGTGGTGCGGTTGTTGCTGACGCCCTTGCGCTCTTGCACATACACGCCGGAGCCGGAGCGCACTTCGACCCAGCCGGCGACTTCGAGCGCAATCAGGGCCTCGCGCACCGAGGGGCGACTCACACCGAGCTGTTTTGCAAGGTCGCGTTCAGCCGGCAGGCGTGTGCCCGTGGCAAACTCGCCATTGCCTATCAACACACGCAGTTGCTCCGCGATCTGGCGGTACAGGCGTTGCGGCGCGACGGCTTGCAGTGGCATGGGAGATGAAAATGCGGCTCTGCGGGTTAACGCGGATTGGACAGGTGGTAAGGCCAATTTATGATGGCACGGTTTGCCAGACGGTACATCCGGTAAAACCCTGCCACCCGGCTGAGCGCGGCGCCGGGTCCGGGCGAATCCGCCGCAGGCACAATTCGGTCACGACAAATAAAGGGAATACGGTATGCGACTGCAAGGCAAGACGGTGCTGGTGACGGCTGCTGGACAAGGTATTGGCCGGGCCAGCGTGCTGGCCATGGCGGCCGAGGGTGCGAAGGTGCTGGCCACCGATGTCAGTTCGAATCTGCTCGAGTTTTACGCCGGTGTCGCCAACGTGCACACGGCAGTGCTCGATGTGCTGGACAAGGCGGCGATCCTGGCAATAGTGAAAACCATGCCGCGCATCGACACCCTGTTCAACTGCGCCGGCGTGGTGCACAACGGCAGCATCCTGCAGGCGACGGATGATGATTGGAACTTTGCCTTCAACCTGAACGTCCGCTCCCAATACTGGATGATCCAGGCCGTGCTGCCGACGATGCTGGCAGCCGGTGGCGGCAGCATCATCAACATGGCCAGTGTCTGCGGCAGCGTCAAGGGCCTGCCGAACCGTTTCATCTACGGTGCCAGCAAGGCGGCGGTCGTGGGCCTGACCAAGGCGGTGGCGGCGGACTTCGTCGGCAAGGGTATTCGCTGCAATGCCATTGCACCGGGTACGGTGGATACACCGTCACTGGGTGAACGCATCAATAGTTACGCCGATCCAGTGCAGGCGCGTAAGGACTTTGTGGCGCGTCAGCCCATGGGCCGGTTGGCCCAGGCCGGGGAGATCGCGCCGATCGTTGTCTACCTGGCGAGTGACGAATCAGTCTTCGCCTGTGGCCAGGTGTTTTCAATTGATGGAGGAATCACGATATGAACCAGTTGGATATGGCGGGTCGGCACGCGGTCATCACGGGCGGCGCGACTGGTCTTGGTTTTGCGATCGCGCAGCGGGTACTGGCATCCGGCGGGACCGTCACGGTGTGGGACCGGGACGGCGCCGCCGCGGGCAAAGCCTGCGCCAAGCTGGGTACCGGTGCGTCTGCAGTCGAGGTGGATGTGGCCAAACATGCCTCGGTGGTGGACGCGGTGCGACAGACGCTGGCGCGTACACCCAAGGTCGATGCGCTGGTCAATTCGGCCGGTATCGCAGGGCCGAATGCCAGGACGTGGGACTATCCCGTCGACGCCTGGGCTGACGTGATGCAGATCAACCTGAACGGTTTGTTCTACTGCTGCCGCGAATGGGCGCCGCATATGCGTGCCAACAACTACGGCCGCATCGTCAACATAGCTTCCGTGGCCGGCAAGGACGGCAATCCGAATGCCAGCGGCTACAGCGCCAGCAAGGCCGCCGTCATGGCCCTGACCAAGTCGCTCGGCAAGGAACTCGCCGACACCGGTGTGCGCGTCAACTGCGTCACCCCGGCAGCAGTGAAGACCGCCATCTTCGACCAGATCACGCCGGAACATATTGCGTTCATGTTGTCCAAGATTCCCATGGGGCGTTTTGGCACACCGGAAGAAGTTGCAGCCATGGTCACGTGGTTGTGCACCGAAGACTGTTCCTTCTCCACCGGCGCGGTGTTCGACCTGTCCGGCGGACGTTCCACCTACTGAACCCACCCAAGCAAGAAAGGCAATACCCATGAAACTCGTTCGTTACGGCAACCCCGGCAAGGAAAAACCAGGACTGATTGATGCCGATGGCAAATTGCGCGACCTGAGCGCAGTGGTCAAGGACATCGGCCCGGAGCAGTTGTCGGATGCGGCGCTGGCGAAGCTGCGCAAACTGGACACTGCCAAGTTGCCGTTGGTCAAAGGCTCGCCGCGCATGGGTTGCCCGGTGGCGGGCGTTGGCAAGTTTGTTGCCATCGGGCTGAACTTTTCGGATCACGCGGCAGAGACCGGCGCAGCCATCCCGAAGGAGCCGATTGTCTTCATGAAGGCCACCACCTGTATCCAGGGCCCGGACGACGAAGTCATGCTGCCCCGGGGCTCGGTCAAGATGGACTGGGAGGTCGAGTTGGGGGTGGTGATTGGCACCCGAGCACGCTACGTGTCGCAAAAGGCGGCACTGGAGCATGTCGCGGGTTACTGCACCATCAACGATGTCAGCGAGCGCGAATACCAGACCGAGCGCGGGCCGCAGTGGGACAAGGGCAAGGGTTGCGACACCTTTGGCCCGATCGGCCCGTGGCTGGTGACGCGTGACGAAATCGGCAAGGTGCAGAACCTTGCCATGTGGCTGGATCTGAATGGCCAGCGCAAACAGACAGGCAGCACAAAGACCATGGTGTTCGGCGTCGCCAAACTGGTCAGTTATGTGAGTGAGTTCATGACATTGATGCCTGGCGATGTCATCACCACCGGCACTCCGCCAGGCGTCGGCATGGGCCACAAGCCGCCGCTGTACCTGAAGAAGGGCGACGTCATGACGCTGGGTATTGCAGGGCTGGGCGAGCAGCGTCAGATCGTGGTGCCGTTTAAGCGCTGAAGTTTGGCATGCCAGGCTGATCGATAGGGCCGCCGGACTGCTGCCACGCGGTCGTCTATCGGCTTCAACCATAATCCGGCGGCCGGTGCAGTTGACCGCACCACCAAAGGAGACCACATGCCCGTCTTTACCCAGGATGCGCTGAACCCCGGCGTCAAGAAGCGCGAGGTGTTCGGCTGGGCGATGTACGACTTTGCCAATTCCGGCTACACCACGGTCGTCATAACGGCGGTTTTCGCGGCCTATTTTGTAGGCGGGATTGCGCAAAAGGCCGAGTGGGCGACGTTTGCCTGGACGCTGGCGCTGTCCATCTCGTACGCCATCGTGATGCTCACCATGCCCAGCATCGGCGCCCTGGCCGATCTGCGCGCAGCGAAGAAGAAACTGCTGGTGTTGTTTACCGTTGGCTGCGTCGTGTCCACGGCCGCGCTGGCGTTTGCCGGCCCCGGCAGTGTGGCGCTGGCGTTTGTGCTGATCATTGTCTCGAACACGTTTTTCAGCTACGGCGAATCCCTGACGGCGTCCTTCCTGCCAGAACTGGCCAAACCCGCTGCCATGGGCCGGGTGAGTGGCTGGGGCTGGAGTTTTGGTTATTTCGGCGGCATGCTGGCCCTGGGCATTTGTCTGGGTTATGTGATCTGGGCCGGACAACAGGGCATCCCGGCCGACTCTTTCGTTCCGGTCACCATGCTGATCACGGCCGGCATCTATGGCGCCGCCGCATTGGTGACATTCTGGTTGCTGAAGGAACGCGCTGTGGCGAATCCGTTGGCCGCGCGTCAGAGCGGCATCAAGGCGTCGTTGCAGCAGTTGCGCCGCACCTATAACGAAGCCAGGAAGTACCAGGACTTCATCTGGTTGCTGGCGTGTGCCGTGTTTTACCAGGGAGGGGTGGCAGTGGCCATCACGCTGGCTGCGATTTATGCCGAGCAGGTGATCGGGTTTGTGCAGCAGGAAACCATGGTGCTGATTTTTGTGCTCAATCTGGCAGCTGCGGCTGGCGCATTCGGGTTCGGTTACTTCCAGGACCGGGTCGGCCACAAGCTGGCGCTTGGCATCACGCTGGTGGGCTGGATTGCCACCTGCATCATCGCGGCGCTGACCACCACCAAGGGTGGATTCTGGTACGCAGCAGCGATTGCAGGGTTTTGCATGGGTTCCAGCCAGTCCGCAGGCCGCGCGATGGCGGGCATGCTGGCGCCGAGCGCCCAGCTGGGGGAGTTTTATGGACTGTGGACTTTTGCCACCCGACTCGCCAGCATCTTCGGGCCCCTGATGTATGGCGCAATCACCTGGATGACGGGTGGCAACCAGCGTATTGCCATCGGCTCCACTGCCGTGTTGTTCGTGGTGGGCCTGGTGCTGCTGCAAAAGGTCGATATGGTGCGCGGCAGGCAGGCGGCGTTGCGGGCCTGAGTTCCACCCTACGCCAATTCCCGGATGGACCCAATAACCCACGCCCTTACCGGCGCCGTGTTCGCCCGCTCATTGAGCAGGCGAGCCGCTCCGCCGAACCCGGCCGGGCGCCCGGGTGACAGTTTGGCTGCCTGGCAAGTGCTGCTGGTCATCACCGTCGCCGCCGTGTTTCCGGACATCGACGCGGTGTTGGGTTTTGTGAGTGACATTGCAACACTCACTGACCGGCGCGGAATCACGCATTCGGCCGTGATGCTGCCGCTGTGGGCACTGCTGCTGGGCTGGCTTTTCGCACGCCTGCTGCGCCGCCGGACGCGATTTTGGGCACTGGCTGCGTATGCGGCAATTGGCATCGGCCTGCACCTGGTGTTCGACCTGATCAACGCCTTTGGTGTGATGTTGCTGGCGCCGTTTTCATGGCAGCGTTTTGATTGGGGTATGACCTTCATCGTCGATCTGGGGCTGACCGGCACGCTGCTTGCCGGGCTTTTGATCACGCTGCTGCTGGGGCGCAGGCCGATGGCGCGGCGCATGGCGATGCTGACCTGTGCCCTGGTTGTGTTGTACCTTGGCGTGCAGCTCGCCGCAAAGTGGTTTGCCACTGATCTTGCGCGCGGCTACGCCCGTGCCAACGGCCTTGCTACAGACGCGGCAGTCGCCTTGCCAAGGCCGCTGTCGCCGTTTCACTGGACGCTGGTGGTGCAGACGCCGTCCGGTTATCGATATACCCATGTGGATGTGGCGCGGCGCGACATCCCGATTGCCTCAGCTGACGATGGTTTTTTCGCGCGGATCCAGAACGTGTTCGTCCCGGTTGGCGCTGCCAGTTGGATGGAGGTGAGCCGCTTTGGCACGGCGGGTGCAAGCCAGGCAGTGGGTGCAGCCGAAGTACGCGCACTGTGGGACGACCCGGCCTTTGCCTTTTACCGGGAGTTCGCAAACTTGCCGGCATTGTTTTCCACCAGCATGCAGCAAGGC
>JAJAZK010000246.1 GCA_026785765.1 Rhodoferax sp.
ACCCTGGCCCAGCCCTGGCGTTGAAAATCCGGGGCGACCGTAATGTTGAGCAGATGCACCTCATCCACGCCCAGCATGGCGACGAAATACCCCAGCACCTGTCCGCCGCCGGTCAATACTTGCGCTTCGTAACCGGAGTTCAGGGCATCGCGGAAGTTGAGCATCGACCAGGGATGGTCATAGGCACTCTGCTCGATCAGCAACACTTCGCCCAAACGCGCCCGCGCCATGGGTTCGAAACGCGCGGGTTCGGAAGATAGGACGGCACTCATGGAGTCGGGAAAGAAAGGTCTCAGGGAAGCACCGGGAGCGCGGCCTTGGCCGCCGCCCGCTCGGCGCTGGTTTGTGCGACTTTATCCCGAATATAGGTCGGCCAGGCGAGTGCCGGCGCCACCGCCTGGCCCGCGGCCAGCAAACCAGGCGCCAGGCGCAACAGGGCCGTGGCCGTCGGCAACACGCCAATACGCCGCCAGGAGGCCGACAGGGGCAGTTGCGCGCCGACCCCATCGAACACATTGCCGGCCAATACCGGCTCTTGCCCTTGCCATCCCAGTGGAACTTCCAGCTGTTGCGCGCCGCAGAGGCGGTCCGGCGCCAAGCGCTGCCAACATGCGCCGTCGAACTGGAATGGAGCGCTGTACAACTCATTCATGCGCGCGTCGAGCAAAGCCAATACGCGGGTTCCGGCGCCGCCGCCGAGTTGCTGACGCGCCTCCTCCGCCAACACCAACAGGGTATCCACCGGCAGCACGGGAATTTCTCGCCCGCCCGGGCCGCCCAGGGCACCGTACCCAAGCCCCTGCGCCACCGCGCACGCCGTGCGCAGCCCGGTAAAGGCGCCAGGCCCGCAACCAAACACGATCGCGTCAAGATCGGCAAACCCGATACCGGCCTGCCCCATCAGCCGCAGGATGGACGGGATCAGCGCCACCGACGCCTGCGCACCGCCCGCGCCTGCGTGTTCCCAGACCATGCGCCGACCCTCCAGCGTGCGTGTCACCGCGATCGACATCCGGTCGGTGCTGGTGTCAAACGCGAGCAATTGCATACGGTGATCCATTCGTCAACCGGTCCGGGCTGGCTGCACGGAATTTGCCTTGGCCACTACTACCGGCGGTACTACCGCGCGCACGCCAAAGACGATACCCGCAGTCACCAGCAGCAAACCGATCAACAGGCTCCAGCCCATGGGTTCGCCCAAAAAGACAACCGCTGCCAGCGCCGACAGTCCTGGCACTACTGCAGTGATCATGGTCGAGCGCACCGGTCCGTAATACTGGATCATCCGGGTGAAGCTGATACCGGAAATCACTACCGATCCGACACCCTGAAACAGCATCTGGAACACCACGTCGCGCCAGGGTGCCAGCAAAAACTGCCCGCGCACCAGGCCTGTCGCCAACAGACCAACATACGTCGGCACGTAGACAAAAAACGCCAGCACGGTGATCGCTGCTGTGGCCCGCACTGCCTCCAGCGCGTAGCGTCTGGCCAATACGCTATAGATCGACCAGCTCAATGCCGCCGCCAGGAACAGCAGGTCGCCCTTCCAGACCTCGCCGCCACCGAACGCGCGCACCAGGCTGCCGCCTCCGACCACCGCGCCACCGGCCAGGATCAGAAACAAGCCCAAGGCGCGGGCTGCCGTGATGCGTGTTCCCAGCACCAGCAGCGCCAGCAGGGCCGTCCACAGGGGCAGGGTCCCTGGCAACAGCACCGATGCGTGGCCGGCCGGCGCGTAGACGAACCCGCTATAGGCCAGCACTGCGTAAATCAAGCCGCCAAACAGGCCCGCGGTACACGTTACCCGCAGCGACAAGGGCGAGAACCCGAACAGCGACGACGCGCCTGTTTTTTGAGCGCGGTCGCGGCGCACCAGCCACCAGCCAACTGGCAGTAGCACCGCCCCGGCGCCAAGCAGGCGGGCCAGGGCGATATCAAACGGAGTAAGTACGCCATGGCGCGACGGGTCGGCGGTGGCACGGGCAATGACGATGAAGGACGTCCAGATGACCACCGTGACAACCGCTGCGGCCATCCCCGCCACGCGCGGGGACAGTTTGTTGAGCAAGCGCATGCCCCGATTATCGGCGCGCCGGGTACCGTGTCGCACGCGCGGCGGTAGACTTGCCCGATGGCAAAAACCCTTGCGTCGCGCTGCAGCGGCTTCGTCCTGTCAGCGTTGGTCGCCCTGGGCAACGCCCACAGCCAGAGCCTGCCGCCGGAGGTGGACGCCGCCCTGGCGCGCGCCAAGGTACCGCGCGAGGCGGTCACCCTGCTGATCGTGGACGCCGAGGGCAAGGCCGTGCCGCGCCTGAGCCACCGTGCCGCCGTGGCGGTGAATCCGGCGTCCGTGATGAAGCTGGTCACCACCTATGCGGCGCTGGAGCTGCTCGGCCCGGCTTTCACCTGGAGCACCCCGGTGTACGTGGAGGGGGCGGTTCGTGACGGCACGCTTTTCGGGAATCTGTACATCAAGGGGCAAGGCGACCCGAAACTGGTGCTCGAGCGCCTGTGGCTGCTGTTGCGCCGCGTGCAGGGCCTGGGTGTCAGGACCATCAGCGGCGACATCGTCCTGGACAGCAGCGCCTTTGCCCCCGTGGAGACCGACCCTGGCACTTTCGACGGTGAACCACTTCGCCCCTACAACGCCGCACCGGACGCACTGCTGCTGAACTACAAATCGGTGGTCATGACCTTCGTTGCAGACCGCACCGCCAATTCTGCCCAGGTGCAGTTCGACCCGCCATTGGCCGGTGTGGCGATGCAAACCAGTGTGCCGCTGGCGGGGGGCGACTGCGGGGACTACCGCGCCGCCTTGAAGGCCGATTTTTCGGACCCGAACCGCATCCGGTTTGGCGGCACCTACCCGGCGAGCTGCGCCGAGAAAATCTGGCCGATAGCCTACGCGGACCCCAAGACCTACTCCACCCGGGCGGTGGAGGGTCTGTGGCAGGAAATGGGTGGCAAACTCGGCGGCAGCGTGCGCAGCGGCAGCCTGCCCCCCGCGCTGGCAGCACCAGTTTTCGAGCTGGTTTCACCAGCGCTGGCCGAGGTGATCCGCGACATCAACAAATACAGCAATAACGTGATGGCGCAACAGCTGTTCCTGACGCTCAGCCTGCAAAACCGCCTGTCCGCTGTGCCCGGCAGCGCGGCGCGAGCGACCGCAAACGAGCGCGGCACGCTGGAGGGCGCCCGCGAAGTCGTGCGGCGCTGGTGGACCGAGCGCATGGCTGGCGTCGAAGCGCCGCTGCTCGACAACGGCTCGGGCCTGTCGCGCAGCGAGCGCATCAGCGCGCAGTCGCTGGCCCGAATGTTGCAGACGGCTTATCTGTCACCGCTGATGCCGGAACTGATGGCCTCGCTCCCGCTGGCCGGCGTTGACGGGACGATGCGGCGCAGCCGCTCGCGCGCCACAGGTAGCGCCCACCTCAAGACCGGCAGTTTGCGCGACGTGGCGGCGGTGGCGGGTTACGTACACGCAGCCAGTGGCAAACGGTATGTGCTGGTCGCCATCGTGAACCATGCCAACGCCAGCGCCGCGCGCCCAGCTCTCGACGCCCTGCTGGACTGGGCCATGAAGGACAACTGAGGCAGCGCCGGCGGGCTGGGCCTTCATGGACAATCCGGGTGATGACATTGACAGAAACCATTGGATATGCAGCGGCGGTATTGACCACCGGCAGTTTTCTGCCCCAAGCCTGGCACACCTTCAAGACGCGCGATGTAGGCGGCATTTCGCTGGGCATGTACAGCGTGTTTATCGCAGGCTCTGCGTTGTGGCTCAGCTACGGACTGCTGATCGTGGCCTGGCCGATCGTGATCGCGAACGCGGTCACGCTGGCCCTGACCATCGCCATCCTGCTGATGAAGCTGCGCTTTCACGGCCCGGCCGCAAGCCGACGCGTTTGACGGCAGCCCGGTAGTCGCCTCAGGCTGCTGCCGCGCGTTGCAACCGATCACGCACGCCATCCCAGTCTGGCGTGGCTGGTGGTGTCTCGACCCAGATCAGCTTGACGCCGCGCGCATCGAATTCCCGCAACACGGCAAACAGCTGCTGCGCCGTCGCCACTGCATCCTGCGGCATGCGCCGCTGCCATACCGCCTGGGACGCTGAACGCAACACCACACGCGCATAGGTGGCGATCACCGGATCACTGTGCTGGGGGACCTTGCCCAGCAAGTCGAGTGCCGTCTGCAGGCCGCGCGCATCCATCAGGCGCAACTTGGCGCGCGGCGCGTAATGCGCCTCGAGTGTGCCCGACGCACGGGGTGCCGCGGCGCCGGGCAGGGATTGCACGGCTTCGTCGTCCGACCAGATGCGCTGGCCAATGGCGGCTTGCAGTTGCGCCGCACCAATGCCGCCTGGACGCAGCAACACCGGTACGCCACGTGTGCAGTCCACGATGGTGGACTCGATGCCCACCGCACACGACCCGCCGTCGAGGACCAGCAAACCGTCACCAAACTCGCCCACCACATGCGCAGCACTGGTGGGGCTGATGCGCCCGAACTGGTTGGCGCTGGGTGCGGCCAGTCCCGCTACTCCCAGGGCGCGACACTGGCGCAGCAAAGCCTGCGCCACTGGATGCGCCGGGCAGCGCAGACCGATCGAGGTCTGTCCGGCAGCGGCAACCGCGCCAACATCGGCGCGGCGCGGCAATATCAACGTCAGCGGCCCGGGCCAGAAAACCTGCATCAGGCGCTGCGCAAAAGCGGGTACCGCACTGGCAAAATGCGCCACGCCATCGGCGCCCTGGCGCGAGTCGTCCACATGCACGATCAAGGGGTGGTTGCTGGGCCGTCCCTTGGCGGCGAAGATCTTCGCCACCGCGGCGTCGTTGCTGGCGTCGGCGCCCAGGCCGTACACGGTTTCCGTCGGGAAAGCCCCCAGTTCGCCCGCAGCGCGCGCCTGCGCACAGGAGCGAATCGACGCGTCGGTGAATCCGTCGAGTACGGACATGGCCGGCCCGCTCAGGGTAACGGCAGACCCAGCAATGCCGCCGCTTGCGCGGCTGTCGCGCGCAGTTGCTGCACTGTGGCTGCAGTGACGGTGAGATGGCCCATCTTGCGCCCGGGCCGGGCACTTAGCTTGCCATACAGGTGCAAATGCGTACCCGGCAGGGCTAGCAGCGCAGACCAGTCGGGTGCAGGGCCACGCCCGGCGTGCCACAAGTCGCCAAGCAGGTTGAACATGACGGCCGGGCTGTGCTGGCGCGGCTCTACCAGCGGCAAGCCGGCCAGCGTACGCACCTGCAGGTCGAACTGCGACTGGTCACAGGCGTCCAGCGTGTAGTGGCCACTGTTGTGTGGTCGCGGTGCCATCTCATTGACTAGCAGTGCACCAGCCACGACAAAAAACTCCACACACAACACACCCACGTATTCCAGACCCTCGGCAATGCTGCGCGCGGCCTGGATCGCCTGCTGCGCCAGCGTCGCCGGCAGGTTGCCTTCCAGCACTTCGGTCCGCGCCAGAATGCCGGCGCGGTGCAGATTGCGCTGCACCGGGAAGTTCACCATGGCACCGTCCCAGCCGCGCGCCACGATCACCGAACACTCCAGCTCCAACGCCAGCTCCTGCTCCAGCACGCACGGTACACACTGGAGTTGCGCCCACGCCGCAGCCAGAGCCGCGCGGTCCGCGACCCGAATCTGGCCCTTGCCGTCGTATCCCAGGCGCGCCGTCTTGAGGATGCCCGGCAAGAGTGTGTCGGCGGCAGCGGCGAGTTGCTGTGCATTGCTGACCACCGCGTATGGCGCGCACGTTACGCCACAGGCCGAAAAATGTGCCTTTTCCTGGATCCGGTCCTGGGCAATGCGCAGCGCCGCCGCGGCGGGTGTCACCGGGCGGTGTGCGCCCAAGGTCAGCATCGCACCCGACGGCACGTTCTCGAACTCGGTGGTGATAGCTGCGCAGCGCTGCATCATCTGCGCCAGACCCTGTTCGTCAAGGTAGTCCGCCTGCACGTGGTAGTGGCTCACCAGGCCGGCCGGGCTGGCCGGATCGGGGTCCAGCACGGCGGTGAAATAACCCATGCGCTGCGCGGCTTGCACGAACATGCGGCCCAACTGGCCGCCCCCCATAACGCCCAGGGTGGTTTGCTGGCCGCTGGCGTTACTGCCCGGCAATATGGCCCGGCCACTCATGGCGTCTGTCCAGGCGCCGGCGGCGGTAGCTGCATGGCGCGCGCTGCCTGTGTCTGCGCCAGGCGGTACGCCTCCAGCTGCACCAGCAGGACCGAGTCGCCGTTGGCCAACATGGCGACTGCGAACAAGGCGGCGTTGGCGGCACCGGCGGCACCGATGGCAAAGGTCGCCACCGGAACTCCCTTGGGCATCTGCACGATGCTGTGCAGCGCATCCACACCCGCCAGGTGTTTGCCGGGGACTGGAACCCCCAGCACCGGCAGGCTGGTCTTGGCTGCCAGCATGCCCGGCAGATGCGCGGCACCACCGGCGCCGGCGATGATTGCGCGCAGGCCACGACCGCGCGCGCCCTGAGCATAGGCAAACATGTCGTCGGGCATGCGATGGGCCGAAACGACGCGGGTTTCATGCCCGACACCAAACTGTTGGAGAATCTGCACTGCGTGTTGCATGGTGTCCCAGTCGGAACTGGAGCCCATCACGACGCCGATGTGAATGTTCATGGTGGTAGGAAACCCGGCTCTGCAGTCGATCCACCATGGCCGCACGCAGTCCGGAGCCCGATTTTAATCAGTCACCCTTGCAGGGCCGCAATTTGCCCTGAGTTAAATAAAATGATCAACGTAACCGTAGAGAATTTCGATGTCGAGGTGATCGAGGCATCCGCCACCACGCCGGTACTGGTCGACTTCTGGGCGCCCTGGTGCGGCCCGTGCAAGGTGATCGGCCCGTTGCTGGAGAAGGTCGAGGCAGACTACGCCGGGCGCTTCAAACTGGTGAAAATCGACTCCGACCAGGAGCAGGAGTTAAGCCAGGCGTTTGGCATCCGCAGCATTCCCACCTGCGTGCTGATCGTCAACGGCAAACCAGTCGACGGCTTCATGGGGGCCGTGCCGGAAGGGCAGGTGAAGGCGTTTCTCGACAAACACCTGCCTGAGGCCGATATACTGGAGGCGGAAGTCACCGGGGTGGCGTTGTCCGATGCACCCGCCGAAGACGACCCGGCGGCGATCCATGAGGCGCTGCAGCAGGCCTTGCTGAAGAACCCCGACAGTGACGACGCGCGTTTCGACTACGTCAAGCTGCTGTTGCAGCGTGGCGAACTGGCGCCAGCACGTGCGGCGTTTGCCCCGGCCGCCGCCCGGGCCGCACTGGTGCGTAGGCT
>JAJAZK010000247.1 GCA_026785765.1 Rhodoferax sp.
GCCTATGACCATCCCTGGTCGATGCTGAACTTCCGCGATGCTCTGGGTGCTGGCTACGAAGCACAGTTGCTCACTGGTGGCGGGCGCGTGCTGGGTTATTTCGTGGCCATGCTGGGCGTGGATGAGGTGCATTTGCTCAACATTACGGTCGCTCCGGATTTTCAACGCCAGGGCTGGGCCAGGGTGATGCTGGACGCGCTGGCGATCTGGTCCCGCGGCAAAGGCGCGCAGTGGTTGTGGCTGGAGGCGCGCGCGAGCAACCGGCGCGCCATGCAGGTGTACGAGGTGCACGGATTTCGCCGCGTCGGTTACCGCAAGGCCTACTACCCGGCCGGTGCGGGAACCCGCGAAGACGCGGTTGTCATGAGCCTGCGTTTGTGATCGGCTGAGCAGCATGGGCCTGGATCTGGACGACCGGCAACGCGCCATGCTGCAGGAAATGGGCGTGCGGGTGTGGTCGCCACCGAGCCTCCCTGCCGCGGCCCTAGCCGCATCGGGCGCCAGCGTTGCGCGGCAGATGACGCCGCCGTTAGCCCCGCCAATCGCAGTGGTCGGGGCGCCGCGTTCACCTTTAGTCGCCGCCGGGATGCATGCTGACGCTTCTCCCCGCTCGGCCGAAGTGATGGAGCTTGATTGGCCGACGCTGGCGCAAGCGGTGTCGGACTGCCAAGCCTGCGCCTTATGCAAAGGGCGCAAAGCGGCGGTGTTTGGCCCGGAGGCCGTCCCGCGCCAGGCTGACTGGTTGGTGGTGGGAGAGCCGCCCGACGAAGCGGAAGAGCGCGCCGGTGCACCGTTTGCCGGCCAGGCCGGGCAACTGCTCGACAACATGTTGCGCGCCCTGCGCATCAGCCGGGACGGCACCGGCAGCGGCGGTGCCCGTCTGACCAACATCGTGAAGTGCAGGCCGGCAGTGGTGCGCAACCCGCAGCTGGCCGAGCTGGTGGCCTGTGCCCCCTACCTGCAACGCGAAATCGAACTGGTGCAACCCCGCGTAATACTTGCCATGGGCCGTTTTGCCGCGCTCGGGCTGCTGGCGCAGGCCTATCCCGAGGTCGTGACGCTGCCGTTTGGCAAACTGCGCGGCACCGTGTACCAGCTGCGTGGCGTGCCCGTGGTGGTGACCTACCACCCGGCCCGGTTGCTGCGCGCGCAGGAGGACAAGGCGCTGGCGTGGGCGGATCTGTGCCTGGCACTGGGCGCGGCACGCCAGTCAGCGCCCTGAAAATGCCAGGTCGATTGCAACAACGGACCCTGCTCCATGAACTTTTGTGACCAGCTTGCCCGGGCGGAACAATTGAACCAGTCGATGTTGTGTGTTGGCCTGGACCCGGAACCCAGGCGCTTCCCCGGAAGATTAAAGGGTGACACCAACCGCATTTTTGACTTTTGCGCGGCGATCGTCGACGCGACTGCCGACCTGGTGATCGCCTTCAAGCCGCAGATTGCGCATTTTGCGGCGCGGCGCGCCGAAGACCAGCTCGAACGCCTGATGCGGCATATGCGCAGCGTGGCGCCCCAGGTACCGGTGATCCTCGACGCCAAGCGCGGCGATATCGGCTCCACCGCCGAGCAGTACGCCATCGAGGTGTTTGAGCGGTATGGCGCGGATGCGGTGACGTTGTCACCCTTCATGGGCTTTGATTCGGTGCAGCCCTACCTGAAGCACCATGGCAAGGGCGCGTTTCTGTTGTGCCGCACGTCCAACCCCGGCGGGGACGATTTGCAGAACCAGCGCCTGGCGGATGTGGCAGGTGCGCCGCTGCTGTTTGAACACATTGCCAGCCTGGCGCAAGGGCCGTGGAACACGAACGGCCAGCTCGGTCTGGTGGTGGGCGCCACCTACCCGGCCGAGATAGAACGGGTGCGCTCGCTCGCGCCCACCCTGCCGCTGCTGATTCCCGGCGTGGGCGCGCAAGGCGGGGATGCATTGGCCACAGTGCGTGCAGGCTGGCGTGGGCAGGCGGGCAAGACGACCGCGCAGATTGTGGTGAATTCGTCGCGCGCCATCCTGTATGCGTCGGCGGGCGACGACTATGCAGCTGCGGCGCGTGCCGAGGCCGTGCGCACACGCGAAGTGCTGCAGGCGGCGCGCGGTGTGGGTTGACCGGCTGCGTGCCACGGCGAGCGTGACCTGATACACGGCAACCATGGTTCCCATCCTGTACACGTTCCGCCGTTGCCCTTACGCCATCCGGGCGCGTATGGCCCTGCACTATTCGGCAGTCGTGGTGCAGCAGTGCGAGGTGGAGTTGCGCAGCAAGCCGGTCGAACTGCTGCGGGCCTCGCCCAAAGCCACGGTACCGGTGCTGCTGTTGCCCGATGGCGCGGTGATCGACCAGAGCCTGGACATCATGCACTGGGCCTTGCGCCAGTCCGATCCGGACGGCTGGTTGTCGGGCGCTGATTCTGACCAGGTGGCGTACTGGATTGGCTTGAACGACGGACCGTTCAAAGATCTGCTGGACCGCTACAAATACGCCGAGCGGCACCCGGCGCTGTCGCGTGCGACACACCGGGCCAACGCGCTGGACGCGTTTGTGGGCCCGCTGGATACGCGGCTGCGCGAGCACCCTGCGGTGTGCGGCGACCGGGTGTCCATTGCGGATGTGGCGCTGTTGCCGTTCGTGCGGCAGTTCGCTATGGTGGAGCCGAACTGGTTTGACGCCGCCCCGCTGCCCGGTGTGCAGGCCTGGTTGGATCGGTGGTTGCAGTCGGAGTTGTTCCGCTTTGTCATGGACCGGCAGAAACCCGGCCTGTAACGTACCGCGCGGGTAGGCTAGTGTCGGTCGACAGGCATCATTTTCTGCAGCTTCGCCACCACCCGCAAACACAGCAACATCCCGGCCACACCGAACAGCACCACCCCCAATCCGTAGCCGGCCATGGCGCCCTCTGCTCCGTACCAGTGGGCTCCGAGCCAGACAAACGGGATCACACCCAAGGTGGAGCGGCCCCAGTTCAGCGCGGTGGAATAAAAGGCGTATCCGAGATTGTTGAAGGCGGCGTTGGCCACGAACAGCGCGCCATTGAACAGGAAACTGCCCGCCACAAAAACGCAGAAGAACACGATCAGTCCATGTGCTTCTGCCTTGGCCCGGAACAGGTCGGCGATCTGGTGGCTGAAGATGGCCAGCAGCAGCCACGTGACCAGCACATAAACCAGCGTCACCCGCAGGCTGTCGCGCACGGTGGACGACACGCGGTCGAAACGTTGCGCGCCGTAGTTCTGGCCGATGATCGGGCCAATCGCGCCGGACATGGCAAACAGCAGGCCAAACGCCACCGGTATCACGCGCTGGATCACGGCCCAGCCGGCCACCGCATCGTCTCCGAAAGCGGCCATGGTGGCGGTGACATAGGTGTTGCCGACAGGCGTTGCGATCTGCGTCAGCACGGCGGGCAGCCCGATTGCCATGAAAGGCCCAAACTCGCGCGCCACAAACGCCATGCGCGGCCGGGCAAACAGCCCATGCACGCGCAACAGGCCGTACAGGCCGATCACGACCATCACCATGCGCGCCAGCACAGTGGCCATCGCCGAACCATTGAGTCCGAGGCCAAAGCCGAAGATCAGCAGCGGGTCGAGCACCAGCGTGGCGGCGGCAGAACCCAGGGTTACGTACATTGAGCGCGGCGCGTCACCAATGGCGCGCAACAGGCCCGCCAGGCACATGCCGATGCCCAGCAACGGCCAGGATGGCAACACGATGCGCATCAGGGTCACCGTCAGCTCGGCGGTCTGGCCGCGTGCGCCCAACCAGTGCACCAGTGTGCCGAGCAGCGGATAGACGATGCAGGTGAAAGCGGTCATCACTACCGCCATGATGGCCAGTGCGGCGCCGGCAATTTCGCGCGCCTGCTGCTGGTTGCCGCGTCCCAGGGCGCGTGCGGTCAA
>JAJAZK010000248.1 GCA_026785765.1 Rhodoferax sp.
GGGTTTGGCGGCGTCCGCCGATGCGTCCGCCTTGAGCCGCTGCGGCGACTGGTCATCAATCACAGCCTTGAGCGGGCAAACCGAAAACGCCAGGCATTTCCGGCAACCGACGGCAATGGCGATGGGACACAGTTTCATGGTACTACTCCAGCATGGATGTTGCAGTTTGCGCCATGCGGTAGACCCGATTGTGCGCGCCAAGGATGCTCTGTCTCATCCATCCCTTCATCCAGCAACAACAAAGCCTGACACCCGCAGCCGCCGATCCGGCCTAGGTGGCTTGCGCTGCCGCCAGCACCCGCATGTAGTTGCCACCAACAAGTTTCGCTACCTCCACCTCGGCCAGGCCGCGCTTTTGCAGACCCGCCACGTAATACGGCAGGTTCGTATAGGTGTCGAACACCGGTTTGTAGTTCGCGTCCATGTCAGTGCCAAGGCACACATGGTTGATTCCGACCGCGTCGATCAACTCAAAAGTGCGGTCGACGAATCCGTTCAGGTCGCTGATGCCAATACCGGCTGGCCAGGCGCCCAACACGCCACCGCCTTTTTCGGCGATTGCCCGGGCCATGTAGACCGCAATGAAGCGCGGGTGCGTGAAAGCCTTGGTATGCACATGCACATGGGATGCGATCACTGGCCTGGAAGACGCATTGATGGCGCCCATCGCTGTGCCCGGTGCGGCATGCGCCACGTCGATCAACATGCCTGCCTGGTTCATCGCGCGCACCACGGCAATGCCGGCATCACTCAGCCGACCATGGGACGGCGTCCCGGTGATGATGTCGCCCAGTTCGTTGTTGCGGTAGTGCATCAGCGTGATGGAGCGCACCCCGTCCGCATGGGCCTGCGCTACCCGCTCTGGTCTGCCCTCCAGGAAGTCGCCGCCCTCGACCGACAGGATGGCCCCGACCTTGCCGGCTGCCCGTGCCGCTGCCACGTCGGCAACCTCTTTGACCGGGACCACCAGACCGCGTAGCGCCAGCGCCTGAAGGTTTCCGATCTGGCGGCGGTAGCTGTCCCAGGCCTCTCCCGGCTGGAAGTCGCGTACGGCGGTCAATCCTTCGCCCTGCAACCCCAGTACCTGGAAATCAGCAACCGCAGCAAACGTAGCCGCCGCCAAGCCGCCCGCTCGCATGTCGGCAAGCGTGGCCTTTTCGAAAGTGCCAAGGCGGGCATACCACCACACCAGACCCGTCAGGTTTTGCGCGCCATCCACAAAGGTGCGCCCGGGATGGGCGTGTGCATCGACTGCGGGGTGGCGCAGCAGCAGGTCACGGGCCCGTGAGAGTTCATCGAGGGACACCGTGAATCCGATCGGTGCCGGTTTGGGGTGCAGCCACGCGTACCCTCCAACGGCTACCACCGCAGCGCTTCCCAACCCTGCCAAAACCAGCGCGCGCCGCGAAACCCGTGCCATGGTCTTGTTCCCTTAACCTGTGTAACAACCATGCTAGTCCACGATTGCCCGGATTCGGTCCCTGGCAGGGCACAGCCATAGGGGCGACGGGTCAGTGCCGACAACCATCGGCCTGTTGTTCATACCCATCACACCCTGCCAGTGTTATTGGCCGCCAATCCTTGCGCCAAACCGTTCAGCAAGCCGGGGCTCGCGAAACTGGCCAGGGCGCCGGGTTAAAACGCCGGCACCCGGTCCGGACAGAAGCGGGGCGCCTCACCAATCAATCAGGCCGCCTTCTTGGCATAAGAGCCGCACCAGCCCTTCGCCGCCACCTGCCGCCCCGCGAACAGCGGACACGGCCCTGCCGCATCGCCGGCCTTGCCGGTATACAGCGCACAGTTGCCACAGATCTGGCCGGCGGCGTAGGTCTTGTACTTGGCAGCGTCGGCGCGCGTAGCGTCAGCGACATACCCCAGGCTCACTGCAACCGGGTCCTTCTCGTCCACCATGGGCAGGGAGGCACCGGCTACGGGGGCGGCGCTCTCCGTAGCTGCCGGAGCTGGCGCGGCCACCGGCGCGGGCGGCGGAGCAGCGGGCGCAGCAGAAGGTGCGGGCGTGGCCGCCTTGTCGGAGCAAGCCACCAGGAACGCGGCTGCGCCCAGCGGGAGAATTTCTATGAAACGGCGACGTGTGGTCATGGGAGAAATCCAGAAATAAGGTGAGGGCATTCTATTGGACTTGCAAACGCAAGTGGTGTGCGGCCCTTGGCTCCTATTGACCTGCGTCAACGGCGGCCTGCCGTTGTTGCGCAAGGACGCATCATCCTCAGTCTCGATTTCGCGCGACTGCATTCCATTGGCATGACAACCTGCGCCACTCGCGCCACCCGCGGCACTTGCGCCATCGCCGTCACGGCCCTGGCGGTGGCGGATTTGATGCCAGCCCGACGTCGCAGCGATGCCGGTGCGTGCGCCCGGGCGCTACCAATTGGGCAATGCGTTCGGTCGAAGGCAGCACCGGAAAGGTTCGTCAGGATCGCTTTGCCAGGCTCAAATTCAAGCCGCACGGCGTTCGCGTCGAGGGTGCTCACCATCAGGTCTACCCCCCAGCCTACTGCCGTTATGCCATCCTGTCGCTGCAGCCCCTTCAATCCAGGAAAGCGTCGAGCCGGGCATTGAATTCGGCCCGCATTTCGAAGTAGGGCAAAGCACCTGTGGGCAGCGCGTCGAAGCGCCAGTTCGGCCGGTCTTGCAGCAGTGCGCCAGCGCGGTAGTCGGCGAAATCGCCACGGATGCCGTGGCTGACCCAGACCGGTTGTTGCAGGGCTTCATAAAGCGTACCGCTGTCGGCGGCGAACAGCGCGCCACAGACGAAATACAGCGGCGCGTATTCGGCCCCCGGCTCTTTCGTCGAGCGCACGCCGTAACGCCACATCGTCTCGTCGATGGCCTTCGAACCCCAGGTGCCGTTTAGGAAGTAGCGCACCACGCCGGGCCGCGTCAGTATGCGGTAAAGGCCGGGGCTCCAGCGCCGGTCGATCAGGGCCCGGCGCAGCCACGGCGGGCCGCGCGGCGCTTCAGCCGAGCCGTGGCGCAGCTGCTTGCCATTCATGCCAGTAGGGCTGACAAGGGCCAGCCGGCGAATCGACTCCGGTGCCTCGACCGCGGCGCGGACTGCGAACTCGACGCTCAGCGAGACCGCAAGCACGTCGACCGGCCGGCCTTCGTGGCGGGCCGCGATCCAGCCCACCAAGTCGTGAACAGCGTCCGTCATCAAGCGGATCGTGTATGGGCGGTGGCTGCGTTCTGCATGGCCGAAGCCGGGCAAGTCGGCGGCATAGGTCGGGCGCTGGTTGCAACCGTGTTCATACAGCGGGCGCACCTCTGCCGCAGAGGCGGTGGCGTTCATGCTGTGCAACAGTAGCAGCGGGTGGCGCGCGGCCGCCGGTGAGGCGGGGGCTGGCGCAGTGTGGTACGCGGCCAGGCGGCCAGCGCGGGCGCCAGCAATCGAATGGAGTTCCCCTGACAGCGCATTCGGCAAGCTGCCGACTGCACTGTCAGGCCCGGTCACTGGGTCAGGGGACAGGGGTTCCAACCGCATAAACCAAAGTATCCCACAAAAAAACGGCTCCACGAAACACCCATGCCCGCAGCGCACTTTCGGCAGAACTCAGAAAGAAGAACATGGTCGAGCTGCTGTTCGCCACCGGATACCCGTTCGCCTTTTCCGCACCGGCCGACTATTTGTTGAAGGTCCGGCAGACCGCGCCCAACGTGCTAC
>JAJAZK010000249.1 GCA_026785765.1 Rhodoferax sp.
GCCAAGGCGCTCGGCCTGACGATCCCGCAGTCGCTGCTGCTGCGAGCCGACGAGGTAATCGAATGATGCGTCGACGCGTGTTCATGTTGGCTACGGCTGGCCTCGCCGGCGCACCACCGCGCATTGCCAGCGCACAACCCGCCGGCCGCATCTACCGCCTGGGCTTTCTGCGACAAACCGCACCCGACCCCGTGCCGGGAAAAGGGTCGATGGAAACCATCAAGACCGCTCTGGCCAAACTGGGTTACGTCGAAGGCCGCAATCTGCTCGTTGAAACCCGCTATGCCCACGGCCAGTTCGCGCGCTTGCCGGTGCTGGCGAATGAACTGGTGCAAATCAAATCCGACGTGATCATCGCGGTCGGCCCCAGGTCTATCGCGGCGGCCAAGGACGCCACGTCCACGGTGCCCATCGTGATGTTTGGCGGCACCGTCCCGGTCGCGTCCGGCATCGTGGCCAGCTTGGCGCGGCCAGGCGGCAACGTCACCGGGGTGTTGCTCGCGCCGGGCCTGAGCCTGGTGGGCAAGAAAATGGGCCTGCTGAAGGAAATGGTGCCACGAGCCACACGCATCGCCTTCCTGTCGCCTGACAACGCGGGAGCCTTGGGCCAAGTGGCGGAAGCGCAAAAGGCGGCAGCGGTGCTCAAGGTTCAGCTGGTCGTGGCGCAGGCGGCAGACGGCGATCTGGCCCGCGCCTTCGACGCTCTGGTGGTCGAGCGCCCCGCTGCGCTGTACGTGGCCAATAGCCCCCAGTTCGCCCGGGAGCGCCTGCGCATCATCGCGCTCGCCGCGCAGCACCGGTTGCCGGCCATGTACGAGTGGGGCAGCCAGGTTGAAGACGGTGGCCTGATGTCCTACGGCAGCCGCGGGGACTGGATCGCCGAGCGCGTGGCAGGGTATGTGGATCGGATTTTCAAGGGTGCCAAACCCGCAGACATGCCGGTCGAGCAGCCGACCAAGTTCGAGCTGGTGATCAACCTGAAAACCGCGAAGGCGCTTGGACTTGTGGTTCCGCAATCGCTGCTGCTGCGCGCCGACGAGGTGATCCAGTGATTGATCGGCGTACCTGTGTCCTCGCGTCGTTGATCGGGCTCTCAGCCGGGTGGGGCCATGTATTGGCCCAATCTGGCAGCCACGAGTTTCGCGTCGGTGTCCTGCGGCAAACGGCGCCGCCCTCGTCGCCGCAAGATCCGGCAGCCACGTTTCTCCCGAAGGCGCTTGCCGAGCTGGGGTACGTCGAAGGCCGCAATCTGGTGATCGAGGCACGCAGGCTGATTGGTGATGTCGAGCGGCTCCCGGCGCTTGCCCGGGAGCCGGTCCAAGTCCGGGTCGACGTTGTCATCGCGGTAGCCGTGTCTTCGGTACGTGCAGCCGTGGCAGCAAGCTCCACGGTGCCGGTGGTCTTTTTTGGCAATTTCGATCCGGTCGCTTTGGGCCTGGTCCCGAACCTCGCTCGCCCAGGGGGCAATGTGGCCGGGATTCTGATCTCGCCCGACGGCACGCTGGCTGGCAAAAAGCTCGAACTGCTTCGATCCGCAGTGCCGAGCACCACACGCGTCGGATACCTCGCGCCAGCGGCCGATCCGGCTACCCGACTGCAACGGCAGGAGGTGGAGCGCGCTGCGAAGTCCCTCGGGCTGGAACTTGTGTCGGCCGAGGTCCGCGACGGGGACTATGCCCGTGCGTTCGCGGCATTGGCTGCGCAGCGACCGGGCGCCTTGTTCGTCGGCGCGAGCACCGTATTCATGCGGGATCGCGCACAGATCATTGCCCTCGCGGCAAAACACCGGCAGCCTGCGATGTACGAGTGGCGGGAACAGGTCGAGGACGGTGGCCTGATGGCCTACAGCACCAACCTGTATGGCCTGTATCAACGCATTGGTGCCTATGTGGATCGCATCCTCAAGGGAGCCAAGCCTGGTGACCTCCCCGTCGAGCGGCCCAGCAAGTTCGACTTTGTCGTGAACCTGAAGACCGCCAGGGCGCTTGGCCTCGTGATCCCGCAGGCGGTGCTATTGCGCGCCGACGAGGTGATCCAGTGAAGCGACGGGAGGCGTTTTTGGAGTTGCCGCCGCGCGTTTCAGCGGGAGTGCGGTTAGGCATTCGGAGCAGCGGCGATACGTTGTACGTGGGCTCGCAGAGATGGCAAGTCCTGTTCAACCATAGTCAAAGCCTCGATCTCTGCAATCGCACTGCGGGCGAGATCAAGTCAATTACATTCGTATTGCCAGCGGCCTCGCCGCTTGCCACCACGCGAGGCGCTTGCGCCGACCAGGTGATCCAATGATCGAGCGCCGCAGCGTCATCGTCGGGTTCAGCTTCGCGGTACTCGGGCTGCCCGGCCAGGCCCCTGCCCAGCCGGCGCGCAAGGTGTACCGAATCGGGATTCTTACCAACGCCGCCGCCGCCGATGGAGCTGGACCCCAGCCCCGCAACCTGTCCGTCAACGCCTTCGTGCGCGCTATGCGCGAACTCGGCTACGTGTTTGGTGAGCACTTCGTGACAGAGTCGAGGGGATCCGAAGGCAGGCCCGAACGCTTCCCCGGCCTAGCGGACGAGCTGGTTCGGCTAGGCGTGGACGTGATTGTTACCTCGGGCACGGCTCTGCGTGCACTCAAACAGGCAACCGCCACGATCCCGGTGGTGATGGCGGGTTCCATCGACCCCGTGGGCCAGGGCTTCATTCGAAGTCTCGCGCGGCCGGGGACGAACTTCACAGGGCTGACGCTTCAACTGGCAGAGACCACCGGCAAGCGACTCGAATTGCTCAAGGAAATCGTCCCTTCGCCCGCTCCGATTGCGATCCTTTGGGACCCGCTCAGCCGCCTGACCTGGCAGGCGGCTGAAGTCGCTGCGCGGGAGCGTGGCTGGAAGCTGCTGTCACTCGAAATTCGAGGTGCTGGCGAAATTGAGGCAGCCTTCAAAGTGGCCAGGAATGCGCGGGCTGGTGCGCTGCATGTGGCTGCGGGTTCAATCACCGACGCCCAGGCCAGCCGGGTTGCCGAGCTGGCCGCCGCCAGTCGCCTGCCGACGATTTACCAGTTCCGGTCCTATCCTGAAGCCGGCGGGCTGATGTCCTATGGCGCGAGTCTTCTCGACAACTGGCGGCGTGCGGCGGTATTCGTCGACAAGATATTGAAGGGTGCCAACGCGGGTGATCTGCCCGTGGAACAACCCACGAAATTCGAGTTCGTCATCAACCTGAGAACGGCCAAGGCGCTGGGCATCACCATCCCGCAAAGCGTGTTGCTGCGCGCTGACGAGGTGATCCAGTGACCTGGGCTCGGTCACAATGACACCCATGACTGGCACCCCAACAGCCACCGCGAATCAAGCGGCTGCCCCCATCGCGCACCGCGGCCGGCTGTTCCGCAAGTACCTGCTGCTGATCATCTCGCTGGTGAGCGTGACGCTGTTGGTGTCGAGCGGCATCGGTCTGTATTTCTCCTACCAGGAAAACCTCGCGGCACTGGCCAGTCTGCAGCGCGAGAAAGCCATTGGCGCCTCGTCGCGCATCGAGCAGTACATCCGCCAGATCTCGCAGCAGCTGACCTATGCCTCGCTGCCGCAGATCGACACCGGCGACGTAGATTTGCGACGCATGGAATTTTTGAAGCTGCTGCGCCAGGCGCCCGAGGTGACAGATATCACGCAGCTCGACGCCACGGGCAAAGAGCAGATTGCGGTGTCGCGCCTGGGCATGGATGTGGTGGCCTCCGCCAAGGACCGTTCGCAGGAGCCGGCTTTCCTGAACGCCAAACGCGGCCAGCCCTGGTTTGGTCCGGTGTATTTCCGCAAGGAAACCGAGCCCTACATGACTGTGGCCACCCGTTCGGGCGGCGACAAGGGGCCCGTCACCGTGGCCGAAGTCAACCTCAAATTCATCTGGGACGTGGTCTCGCGCATCAAGATCGGTGACAAGGGCAAGGCCTATGTGGTGGACGGCAGGGGCTTGCTGGTAGCCGACCCGGACATCGGACTGGTCCTGCGCAAGACGAACATGGGTGGGCTGGCGCATGTCAAGGCTGCCGTCGACCTGCACAGTACCGACGCACCGGCCATGGAGTCGCATGACTTGGGCGGGGTGGCAGTGCTCACCTCGGCGGCACCGATTGAGCCGCTGGACTGGAAGGTGTTTGTCGAGCAACCGGTGGCCGAGGTGTATGCCAAGCTGAATGCCTCCATCCTTCGTACCGGTTTGTTGTTGCTGGCCGGCCTGGTGATTTCCGCACTCGCCGCTTCGGCCCTGGCGCGCAGCATGGTGCGGCCGATCCGCACCCTGGACGACGGCGCGCGGCGCATTGGCGCGGGCGACCTGGACCAGCAGATCGTGATCAAGACGGGCGATGAGTTGGAGGGTTTGGCCGACCAGTTCAACCGCATGAGTGCCCAGCTGCGCGAGTCCTATGCGGGGCTGGAGCGCAAGGTCGAGGCGCGTACCGAGGAGCTGACCGTGTCGCTGGAATACCAGACTGCCATCAGCGAAGTGTTGCGGGTCATCAGTGAGTCCAAGACGGATGTGGCCCCGGTCTTTGAAGCCATTCTGGAGAGTGCGACACGTCTGTTCGGGCGGCCGGTGGCTGCCGTCTTCCGCTTCGATGGACGGCTTGTGCACCTGGTGGCGACGCGGTACTGGCCGGCTGAGGCCGTCGAAGATGCCCGCAGGTTGTACCCGGCGCCACCGAATCTGCAGATGATGAGTGGCCGCGTCATCCTCAGCAGCAAGGTGCAGATCCAGGAGGACGCGCTGCAGGACCCGGACTACGACGCTGTGACTGCGCGCTCCGGACACTGGCGCCGCATGCTCGGAGCCCCGTTGCTTAAGGATGGCCAGCCGATAGGCGCGATCGTGATCGCGTGGCCGGAGCCTGGGGCTACTCCCCAGCGCCAGCAAGATTTGCTGAAAACCTTCGCCGACCAGGCCGTGATCGCCATCGAGAACGTGCGCCTGATCAACGAAACCAAGGAGGCACTGGAGCAGCAGACCGCCACGGCCGAGGTGTTGCGGGTGATTAGCAACTCGGTGTCCGACACGGCTCCGGTGTTCGACAAGATCCTCGACAGCTGCGAGCGGCTTTTCTCTTCGAGCGGGCTCGGCATCTACCTCGTCGACGATGCCGGCATGCTGCAGCTCGGCGGCTTTCGCGGCGAATCGTTCGTCGCCCCCGGGATTGCGCGCGCCGCAGCGGACGCCTTTCCTTGCCCGCTCAAGGGCACGGCGACCGAGCTCGCCATCCGCGAGCGGCGTGTCGTGCACTACCCCGACGTGCTTGCCGACCGCAGCGCGCCGCCGCCGCTGCGGCGCGTCGCCGAAGCAGCGCAGAACTTCTCGCTTGCCCTGGCGCCGATGTTGTGGGAAGAGCGCGGCGTCGGCGCGATCCAGGTCTCGCGCTCGCCGCCGGTGCCGTTCACCGACAAGGAGATCGCACTGCTCAAGACCTTTTCCGAGCAGGCCGTCATCGCGATCCAGAACGCGCGCCTGTTCCACGAGATCCAGGACAAGAGCCGCCAGTTGGAGATTGCCAACCAGCACAAGAGCGAGTTCCTGGCCAATATGTCGCACGAGTTGCGCACACCGCTCAACGCCATCATCGGTTTTTCGGAAGTGCTGCTCGAGCGCATGTTCGGTGAGCTCAACGAGAAGCAGGACGACTACCTGAAGGACATCTTCACCTCGGGCAAACACCTGCTGTCGCTGATCAATGACATCCTCGACCTGTCCAAGATCGAGGCTGGGCGCATGGAGCTGGACCTGGTTGATTTCGATGCGGCGCAGGCACTGGCCAATGCCATGGTGCTGATCCGTGAGCGCGCGCAGACGCACGGCATCGGCCTGACTCTGGAGGCCGACCCGCTGATCGGCGAGATTCGCGCGGACGAGCGCAAGTTCAAGCAGATCTTGCTCAATCTGCTTTCGAATGCGGTGAAGTTCACGCCGGATGGGGGCAAGGTGGTGGTGCGCGCTCGGGCCAACGATATCGGCATCGAGGTATCGGTGACCGATACCGGCGTGGGGATATCCGCCGTAGACCAACTGGTGGTGTTCGACGAGTTCAAGCAGGTCGGGCGCCACTACACCAACAAACACGAAGGCACCGGCCTTGGGCTGGCGCTGACGAAGCGTTTTGTCGAGCTTCACGGCGGTACCCTGCGCCTGGACAGCGAGCCTGGTGTGGGCTCCACCTTCACCTTTACCCTGCCGAGGCAAACATGAGCACCATCCTGATCGTCGAAGACAACGAGAAGAACATGAAGCTGGCGCGCGACGTGTTGCAGGCCAAGGGTTACCAGACGCTGGAGGCGGTCAACGGCGAAGACGGCGTGCGACTGGCGCTGGAGCACATACCCGACATGGTGCTGATGGACATCCAGCTACCCGACATCAACGGCATCGAAGCCTTTACGCGCATCCGGGCCAACGCAGCCACGGCCGCCGTACCAGTGGTGGCGTTCACCGCATCGGTGACACCGATGGACCGAAGCCGCATCACCGACGCCGGGTTTGACGGCTTCATCGGCAAACCGATCAATCTCAAGGAGTTCCTGGAGACGGTGCGCAAGACTGTGGAGGGCGCCGCGCGGTGACGAAGGCACAGCACAAGATCCTGGTGGTGGACGATACGCCGGCCAACGTCAAGTTGCTGGTCGATGTACTCACGGCCAAGGGTTTTGCGGTGACGGCGGCGGTCAATGGTGAGGAAGCCTTGGTCAAGGTGGCGCAGGACATGCCCGACCTGATCCTGCTCGACATCATGATGCCCGGGCTGTCAGGCTACGAGGTTTGCAAACGCCTGCGTGCCAAACCGGAAACCGCCTTGTTGCCCATCGTCCTGTGCACCTCGCTCGACCCGCAGCAAGAGCGCGTGAATGGCATCGAGGCCGGCGCCGACGACTTCCTCACCAAGCCGATCAACCGTCCCGAGTTGTTTGCGCGCGTCAAGTCGCTGCTGCGCATCAAGACGTTGCAGGACGAGGTCAAGCTGCAGGCATTGCAGATCGCCGAATGGAACCGCACCCTGGAGCAACGCGTGCAGGAGCAGGTGGGGGAAATCGACAACCTTGCCAGACTGAAAAGTTTCTTCTCGCCGCAATTGGCTGAAGCCATCGTGGCCGGTGGCGCCGACATGCTCAAGACGCACCGGCGCGAGATCAGCGTAGTGTTTATCGACCTGCGCGGCTTTACCGCCTTCACCGATCAGGCCGAGCCAGAAGAGGTGATGGAGATGCTGCATGCCTTCCATGCCAGCATGGGACGCATCGTGGTCGAACACGGTGGCACGCTGGAGCGTTTTGCCGGCGACTCGGTGATGGTGTTCTTCAACGACCCGGTCGTGATGGAGCGCCCTGCCGAAGCCGCAGTGCGCATGGCGCTGGCCATGCAGGCGGCCTTTCCGCCGCTGGCGCTGGAGTGGAGCCAACGCGGATTCGACCTCGGTTTGGGTTGCGGAATCGCCCAGGGTTATGCCACACTGGGACAAATCGGATTCGAGGGACGCTGGGACTATGCAGCCATCGGCAGTGTCACCAATCTTGCGGCGCGGCTTTGTTCGGAGGCTACTGGTGGGCAGATCATTGTGGACCGCAAGGTGATGGCCAAGGTCGGCGAGCTGGTTCAATCCGAGCCGCTGGGGCCGTTGACCCTGAAGGGGTTTGTGCACCCGGTGCTGGCATTCCGGGTGCAGGGGTTGAAGCCATGACATCCAGGCGCAGCGTTTGGTTGGCCGGTGTCGGCATGCTGACACTGTCGCGGCCGGCTGTGGCCCAACAGGCGGAGCGGGTCTGGCGCATCGGCTGGATCGGCACCATTGACTCATTCAGGGAGCCATACAGTCAGGCATTCGTGCAGCGCCTGCAAGAGCTCGGTGGACTGGCTTCGTATGGATTCAGCTTTTCAGACATGTACCGGCGCGCGGCCGAGCAAGTTGCGGCAATTTTGCGCGGCGCGAAAGCTGGCGACATCCCGATGGAGCAGGGATCGAAGCCACCCGAGGCCGATGCCGGCGCGCATTTTCGTGCTGGCCGGCGTCAATGGCGCGGGCAAGAGCAGCGTGGGCGGTGCCGTTTACGATAACAGCGCCGTGGCGGACCCCAAGGCGGGGCAGCGGCCATTGCCATCGTTGTTCCTGAACATGCAGGCAACCCGTATCGTGTCGCTGATCGCCCTGGACCAAGTGCCCCAATGGGCAAAACCTGTCGTGGTCACGGTACTGGAACTGCAGGCCGCAAATGGCTTGGGGCCTTGAAGTCAAAAGTCAGTTCAGGGCATCAAGGTCTGATTCCTGCTCCGGCGTCGCGTTCCGCAATCGTGATCCGGTGCAACAAACGCGCGTGCCCCTGGTAACCGCCCGTCGCCGCATGCACCAGGCAACGGTTGTCCCACAGCACCAACATGCCTTGCGACCAGCGGTGGCGGTAGATGAATTCGGGCCGAATTTGGTGTGCGAACAGCTCCGTCAATAACGGATTCGCCTCGTCGGCGGACATGCCGTCGATTCCGATGGTGTAGCCGGGGCTTACATACAAGGTGATGCGGCCGGTCTCCGGATGCATACGTGCAATGGGATGGAGCTGGATTGCCATCGCGCTTTCGGAATACACGATGGACATGGACCGCCCCTTGTCGTTGGCGCCATACATGCCGCCCGGTGCGTAACCACGGCGCGCGGAATGCACACCCTGGCGGCCATTGAGCCGGGCTTTGGTTGCCTGCGGCAAGGCCTCCCAGGCGTCGTACTGGTTGGCAAA
>JAJAZK010000250.1 GCA_026785765.1 Rhodoferax sp.
ACCTGTAACGGGCCATAGGCGACGCCGCGGTTGTCTAGCTGGGCCCGCGCATGGTCGAGCAGCGATAACGTCTGGCGTATCTCTGTGGCATGCGCCAACATCGGAATCAAAAGGTTCACGCGCCCCAGTGCGGCGGCACGCAAGATGGCACGTAACTGGGTCAGGAACATGTCGGGATCGGCCAGGCTCCAGCGAATCGCGCGCAAGCCGAGGGCCGGGTTGAGGTGGGCGTCTTCCCGGACCGACTTGTCCAGTGGCTTGTCGGCGCCCACGTCGACTGTGCGGATCGTGACCGGCAGGCCCTGCATGCCCTCGACTGCCTTGCTGTAAGCAAGAAACTGCTCGTCTTCGCCCGGCAATTTCCCATGCCGCCCCATAAAGAGGAACTCACTGCGAAACAAGCCCACGCCCACCGCGCCGGCCTTGACTGCCGCTGCGGCATCTTCGGGCATCTCGATATTGGCCAGCAGCTCGATTCTCTGGCCATCGAGCGTCACCGCTGGCGTGTGCAACAAGCGTGACAGGCGTCCACGCTCGATCTCGCCCTGACGTTGCTTGAAACCGTATTCGGCCAGGATGATGGCTGACGGGTCGACGATCACCACCCCGGCATCACCGTCCACAACGATCCAGTCATCCTGGCGCACCAGCTGGCTGGACAAGCGTGCGCCAACCACAGCCGGAATATCCATGCTGCGCGCCACAATTGCGGTGTGTGATGTCTTACCGCCGACGTCGGTCACAAAACCAGCAAAGACACTTTGCTTGAACTGCAGCATGTCCGACGGAGACAGATCACGCGCCACCAGGATCAGAGGGACATCTACCGTGTCGTCTAGCAGCAGGTCCTGGCCAGAGGACTTGCGCGACGGCCGCCGCACCGGAGTGATCACCGGCGAATCCATGCCCTTCATGGCCGCCAGTACCTTTTCCGTGATCTGCTCCAGGTCGGCCTTGCGCTCGCGCAGGTACTCGTCTTCCATTTCATCAAAATGCCGGGCAATCACTTCGAATTGTGTCGTCAACGCCCATTCGGCGTTGTACAGCCGGTCAGCGATCCAGCGCTTGACGCCCAGGATCAGCTCTTCATCCTGCAGTAGCAACAGGTGCACGTCCAGCAACGCCGTCAGCTCATGTGGTGCCTCCTTCGGACCCATGTGGCTGATGGTGCGCTGCAGGCGGTGAATTTCGTCTACCACCGCGTTGCGGCCAGAACGCACCCGTTCGATCTCTGCCTCGACCTGCGCTGCAGTGATGAAATAATGGGCCACATCTACACGGCTCGACGCCACCAGAACGGCGCGCCCGATCGCAATGCCGCGCGCAACGGCCAGGCCGTGGATGGCAAACGTCACTCGCCCTCTCCGAACTTGTCGGCGATCAATGCCAGCAGAGCATCACTGGCCTCCTGCTCACGCTCACCATGGGTCTCGATTTCGACGGTGCTACCGATCCCGGCCGCCAGCATCATCACCCCCATGATGCTCTTGGCATTGACCCGCCGTTCGCCGCGCGACATCCACACCTCACACGGAAAACTGCCGGCCAGCTTGGTCAGCTTGGCGGATGCGCGGGCATGCAGGCCCAGCCTATTGCTGATGGTCGTGGTGGTCTTGATCATTCTTTTTCTTGGCTTGATTCTGTGGCGCCGCCGTAGCGACTTGCATGACACCCTGCGTCCCGCCGGCCATGGCACGCGCCACCAGTACCTCCAGCGGCTCACGGCGATAGGTCACGGCGCGCAACAGCATTGGAAGATTGACACCGGCGACCAGTCGCGCCGCCACCCCGTCGACCAGTTTCTGTGCCACGTTGCATGGCGTCGCACCGAATACATCGGTGAGCACCAGCGTATTGGGTTCATGCAGTTGCGATAGTGCCTGACGGGCGGCCGCCAGCGATTGGTCAAAGGACTGCCCGCTGCGCACATCAACCGCCAGCACGGCAGGCTCCGCGTCTGGAAACACGTGCAGGACGCATTGCCGCAACGCACTTGCCAGCGGTGAATGGGCGATGATCAAAATAGCGTTTGTCATGATGTCATGGCCAACGATTATGTCTGCTCGCCAACAGGAAGTGCAGGTAGGAGATCACACCACAGACCAGATAGAGGGCGAACGCAAGCTGGAAAGAAAATTGCTGCGAGGCACCAAGCAGCGTGAAGCCGTCAATCAGCAGTCCGATGCCCCATTGAATCACGAACACGCCGGCAAAGATGACCAGGTTATAAGCGGACAGGGCACGCCCCGCCAACTCAGCCGGAAAAGCCATGCCCACTGCCGGTTGTGACGGCGTGACCACGGTACACGCAACGCAGTACAACGCAAGCAGGCCAGCGCACAAGGCTGGCAAACGGCTGCTGAACACAATCGTGAACGCCAGCACGAGAAAACTCGCTGGCAGCCACCAGGTGATCAAGCGGTGTGCACTGTATCCATTGCGGGCCAGCCACTGGCTCGCAATGCCCCAACACAAGAATGTGCACAACATGGCTACGTTGATCCAGAACAGGCCGACAGCGGCTTGCAAGGAGGAGTAAGCGGCCATATGCATCATCCATGGCGCGGCCCACAGGGTTTGGATTGCGACCAGCCCGCCGTAACAGAAAAACCCGATCGGGGCCATCGCCCGGAAGTAGGGGTGGCGCCAGACGTCCCGATAACTTGCTAACAGATTCGGCGTGCCAGCGGGTGTCACGGCAGGCCACCTCGGCACCTGCCAGCCAATCAACGCCATGGCCAGCAGCAGGCAGATGCCCAATCCGGCAAAGATCAGTCGCCAGCCATACTGGGGCAGCAGCCACTGCACCGGCAGCGTCGATGCAATCATTCCCAGGGACCCTGTCATGAGCATCCAGGAGTTGGCCCGCATTTGCGCGACCGGCCCGAACCAGCGCCGGTACCCGGTGAGCGGCGCCATCAGACAGGCACTGACTCCAACACCGCACAGAACACGCGCCGCGAGCAATCCGGCGAAGCTTTGGGCAGCGGCGAAAGCCAGGCACCCCAGCACAGCAACCGACAGAAAACACAAAATGACGCGTTTTGGCCCGAAACGGTCGAGCCAACCACCGAGCGGCAACTGGGTCAGGGCGAAACCCAGGAAGTAACCGCCGGACAACAGACCCAGATCGCGGGCCTGCAGCGCGAACTCCTGCGCCAGGACTGGTGCCAGTGTGGCGGTGATGGCACGAATCAGAGCCGACAAGAAGTAAGCCGACGCAAATGCCAGAAAAACCAGAACCGTTCCCCGCCTGGACAAGCCGGTCATCGCAAAATGAGCCCGGACAAGAACGTGTCGGCCACCTCGGGGCGCACGGTGCCGCCGTACACCATGGCGACGAATGCCGTAGATCCTTGCACGAACCAGGCGGCGTGCAGCGTCAGCGAACTCCCCTGTGGCCCGGTGCCAAGCGCATGCAACGACACGGCGTCGGGCAATGCAGGCGCGGACGCTATCGTGAAGGCTTTTTCACCCACCACTTTGCCGCGCATGGTCGCCAGCGTGGTCTGGCGCCACTGGCGCAATACTGCGCCTGCGTCATGCGGCAATGGCATGGCCGCATGGCCAATTGCCAACGTTACACCGGCAGTGGTGCAACTTGCCATGTGCAGCTGCATGGCTTGGCCGCCCAGAGTGACCGGGCGAACCGCCGTCTCCGGCTTGCAGGGAAAGACCGCCTGCAGATTCGTGGGTGTCAGCGCAGTCTGGCGCCAGTTGAATTCCGGACTACACGCCACCATCAGCAAAGAGGCGATGGAGACCGTGGCCATAATCGTACAACGCATGGCTGGATTATCCAGAGTACCGCGATGGCAGGGCAGCACGGCACGGTCGCCAGGCGTATGCGCCTGCACCGCAATGTGTGAACGTGCCCCCGCAGAAACCGCTTTGACCATTGACCACCGATTCTCAAATACTGTTCCCGCACCGCTGGATGAGGTGATCGAGGCTGCATCGGCAGTCGAACTGGCGGACAACATGCGCCGCCTGGAGTTCGAAGTGACCGGCGCGGCGGCGGCGGAACTGGCGACCGTGCAGGTCGGGTTGCGCGGCGCGCTCGATGGGCTGCTGGCTGCCGGGACGCTCAATCGTATGCAGGCCCGGCCGATGGAAGTGGCAATGGAAAGCCGGTGATGGTGGTGTTGGACCGGGATTTGGCGACGTTACTGGTGGACGCGCTGCTGGATTAGGCGCTCGGCCCGGGCAAGACGGTCGACGTCGCGCTCGAGGTAAAGGATTGGCCGACCGACGGCTTTTTGCGGATCAATTCAACGCAGGCAGTGCATGCCGAGGATGAGACCGATCAGCAGGAGCGGCTAAGCTGGCATCTGGTCACCGAAATGTGCCGCACAATCGGCGCGGCGCTGCACCGCGTCCAGTCCGCTGGGCAGACTCTGGTCATGGTGGAGTTTCCACGCACCGTACGCGAAATGGAAGGCCTCAGTGCCATGGAAGTGGACCTGAGCACTGCGGACCACGCGGGGGACGGCGCACGGCTGATCGCCGGGCATCGGGCCCTGATTGTGTCGAGTGACGTCAAACTGCGCGAGCAAGTTAAAAAAGTCTGCCAGGACATCGGCCTGACGCTCGACAACGTGCCATCCTCGACGCTCGCGGCGCAACGCTGCGAGCAAGAGTTGCAGGACCTCATCATTGTCGACGAACGCATCAACGATGAGCGCTTTGGACGGTTGCGTGCCCGGCTTCCAAGCCGCCAGGCAAACTTCCCGTCCATTGAGATCACGTACTCCGAGAACGCTGCGCTCTCGCTGGAGGGCGGCGGCATGGCGCGGGTCAGCCGAAAGCAAGTTGGCTCCCAGCTCCCGCAGGCACTGGCGCTGGAAATGTCAAAGATTCTCTGATGCCGGCGCACTATTTCAGTGCGCCAAAAACTTTCTTTAACACGGCGCTGCCTGTGCCAAACGGGTCTTGGCGAATCTTCTTCTCTTCCTCGCCAATCATCAGGTACAGGCCATCCAGCGACTTGCGCGTTACATACTGCTGAATGTTGGCGTCCTCTTTCTTGACCAGACCCATACCCTGCGCTTTCGACGCCACGCGGTTGTACTTGTCGGCCAATCCCACTTTTTCCGTGGCCTTGGTCACCACGGGCAAAAATTTCACCCCCAATGGCTCGCGTGTCTTGTCGGCAAAGAAACTTGTTATCGAGGTGTTGCCACCCGAAAGGATTTTCTTGGCGTCGCTGACATTCATGGACTTGACGGCGCCAACCAGCAGGTCTCTGGCGAGTGGTACGGCGGCTTCGGCGGCCCGGTTCATGGAGGTCAGCAATTCGTCAACGCGTTTGCCCTGCCCCAGCGACTTGAGCAATTTAGCGGCATCCTCAAGGAAACCCGGCAACCGGATGCGCACCTTGTCATTACCCAGAAAGCCATCGGTTTTACCGAGCAGGCTGACCGCTGCCAAGGCGCCTTTCTCCAGGGCCATCTTGAGCCCTTGGGACGCTTCCGCATTGCTGAGGTCGCCAAGGGATAGGGCCCTGGCCTGCGCATGGGCCAGAAGGACCAAGGCTGCCAATGAGCGCCCTGAAAGCGCGGTGAATTGTCTGCGGTCCATTTCTTCTCCTTGGTTCGGTCGGCAGGCTGCCATTGGTGGCTGGCCAACCCGTTCGCCGTTTACTGCGCGGTTGACCAGTATGGAGCATGCGATGTTACTTGGCAATTTGGCGCTGGTTTGATAGAAAATGGGTCGTGCGGGCGAATGGACCTGCTGACGCGTCAGCGCGGTTTGACCAATGGAAAAACAAGAGATACCGTTGCAGATGACCACAGACACCTGGCAGGGCCTGCGCTGCGAGCCCGTGCAAGCGGGCTACCCCCAATGCTTGAGATCGTTACCCCGCAATCACCAGCCGATCTGACAGAACTGCGCCAGCTCTTGCGCGAATACGCCGCGATCCTTGGGGTCGACCCGTGTTTTCAGGACTTTGACAGCGAGTTGTTGCAGCTTCCCGGCGACTATTCCGGGCCGCGTGGTTCGTTGGTGACCGCGAACGTGGTCGGCGAGCTTGCCGGCTGTTGCGTGCTGCGGCGGTTGCACAGTGCGGACTATCCAAACGCCGGCGAAAAGAAACGCTTGCACGTTCGAACAGCGTTCCGCGGGCGTGGACTTGGTAGCATGCTGGCCGAGGCCATCCTCGACCGGGCGCGACAAACCGGGTACACAAGTGTCCTGCTGAACACCCTGAGCGACATGGAAACGGCACCTGCGTTGTACACGGACCTCGGTTTTGTCGAGATCCCGCCCTACTACCACAACCCGATCCCCGGCTCGCATTCCTCAGAGCCAAGCTCT
>JAJAZK010000251.1 GCA_026785765.1 Rhodoferax sp.
GCACTGGTCCGTGCGCCTCGGCCACAAAGCACAACGTCAGGCGCACGAGGACTGAACGTTTTGCTCAGACACGCGGCCACGATAGCGCCATCTCGGGTGGGCAAACACGACACCACGCTTCCGCCGAGATGCTGGTGAATCTCGCGTCGTGTGTAGTCGCGGCCGAGCGTGAACACTATTTCGGTTTCTTTTTGGACTTGGGGAGCTTCCTTGATTTTTCAAAGGCCTCGGGAGTGGGTGCGCCTGGCTCTGAGGGCGTGCGCATGTGCTCTTTGCTACCGTGGGCGATGCGCTCCTGTTTCGCATGGATATTGGCATACAGGCCGGGCTTGGCGATAGTCATTTGGCGTCCTTCTTCTCGGTTTGTGAATTGATACCCGGAACAATCGCTTGAGCAGTTGCACCAGCAAGAAGAATTACACGGCTGGAGGCAGCCGCTGCGCTGGTAATCAAATGCCAAAGCCGTCGTAGGACAACTACGCAAACCGCGCGCAGCTAGCCAAACTTGCGTTAAGTTCGGTACTTGTTAAATTTGAGCCCGCTTCTCTCCATGACCGTCACATCGAAGCGCTTGCGCACCGAGACCTTGCCAGCCGCGACACCGAAAGCGCCTGCAAAATCGGTTCATCGCACATCCATCACAGCAGTCCCGAATTTGGCCGGCGTGCCCGCCATGCCCGCCGGGCTACGCCACACCAGTGACGACACACCGGGTATTCGCCGCCGCCCGCGCGGCAAGGGTTTTTCGTACCGCAACGACAACGGACAAGCCGTATCCAGCCTGGCTGAACGCGAACGACTGGCCAACTTGGCAATTCCCCCGGCTTATTGCGACGTCTGGATTTGCCCTTCGCCCCAGGGGCATTTGCAAGCCACCGGACGCGATGCGCGGGGCCGCAAACAGTATCTGTATCACGCCGACTGGCGCACTGCGCGCGACGAAACCAAATTTAACCGCATGGTGGCGTTTGGCTCGGCGCTTCCACGCCTTCGCGCGAAGGTCACTCGTGACTTGGCGCAGACTGCCAGTGCCACGGTCAGCCGGCCCGCTGTGATGGCGTCACTGGTTCGGTTACTGGACACCACCATGGTGCGGGTGGGCAACGACGAATACGCGCGCACCAACAAGTCGTATGGCCTGACCACGTTGCGCAAGCGGCATGCCGCATTGACCGGCGAAAAGCTGCGCCTGAAGTTTCGCGGCAAAAGCGGGGTAGAGCATGAAGTCGCGCTAAAAGACAAGCGAGTTGCACGCATCGTCCAACGCTGCCAGGCGTTGCCGGGGCAAGAGCTGTTCAAGTACCTCGACGACGCTGGTCAACTGCACAGTGTCGGGTCGGCCGAGGTCAACGGCTACGTGCGCGCGGCCAGCGGTGGTGACTTCACCGCAAAGGACTTTCGCACCTGGCACGCAAGCGCCACGGCTCTGGCGCTGTTCATGCAAATGGAAGAAGCGGCGCAGGAAGCGATCACTGTCACCGTCGCCAACCAACTGATTGCAGAGGTGGCGCAGTTACTTGGCAACACCTCAGCGGTATGCCGCAAGTCCTACATTCACCCCGAAGTATTGGCGCTATTGCTCAAGACCAAAACCATTTCAGTGGCGGCCAAGGCAGCGCAACCAAAACGCAAAGCCGGACTGAGCACGAGCGACTGCGCTTTTCTGGCTTTTCTTTGCGCGCTTGGGTAGATTCTTGCAAACACATTGAGCGTGGCTCGGTTCGAAGCCGGAGCGTGCGCTGTGCATTGTGGAAGCCATGCGACGCCTGCGCGGCACGCAGGCCGGCCCTTCTACGTGGATAGGCAGTTCCGCGATGCGCACCAAGGTAATTCCATTCTTCGTCGACGTCGGCAACCAAGGGAACTTTCGGCGATCCGTCTTGCGAAGCGCAAGCCGGTCAGCGGCGAGCGCGGCGACCGGCTTGGCGCGGTTGTGTCTTGAAATCATGCCGCCACCGCGTCCCCCAACAAGCGGGCACGACGCCCGGGGCGCCTGACGCCAACGCGCTGTGTTGCCCGGCGCACAGACGCGGCTCATCATGTCGAGCGATATTGGCGGAACTTTGCGACACGATCTCAAAGACCGCTTGACGCCGACCTGCGCCAACGGGTTGCCTGAAACAACAAATCGGAACAGGATGAAATCAACATGTTGAACTACTTCGCCGCATACGGTGCAACTGCGGTGGTGATGCTGGCCCTGGATCTCGTCTGGCTGGGTGTCATCGCCAAGTCCTTTTATCGCGAGGGAATCGGGCATCTGATGGCAGACCCACCCAATCTGGTGGCGGCCGGCGTCTTCTACCTGCTGTACCCGGTTGGCGTCTTGCTCTTTGCAGTTGCTCCCTCGGCGTGGTCCGGGGGCCTTACAGCTCCGGCAGACGTGCCCTGGACGCGGGCAGTGTTGGCTGGAGCGCTGTTCGGCTTCTTTGCCTATGCCACCTACGACCTCAGCAACCTGGCCACGCTGCGGGGCTGGCCGTTGCGTCTGACCTTGGTTGATATTGCCTGGGGCACGGCGCTTACCGCCGCCGCTGCCGCTGCGGGGCGCTGGGCGCTGGGGCGCATGACATGAGTCGTACCCAGCCCCCTGTCTGACCTGCGTGCCGCAATGGCGTGCTCCGTGGCGAAACCCTGGTCGACCAGTAGAAATGTCTACCTCCAGGCGGGGCAAGGTTTGCGAGTCGCTGGTCGCATTTTTTTTCTCTGTGCTTGTTGCTCGGCGGTGTTATCGACTTCGTCGCTACCAAAGCCGACAGCTCCCGTCAGAATTCCAAAATGCCGGGACTATTAATCCGCACGACAAGGCTCCGCTTTGGGGACTACCGATCCAGGTGACCGGCGACATGGGGTGATCAATAACCGACCGCCAGTTACGCCTCCCAAACAGGCGGGATATGGACTGGGCTTTGTGCGCAACGCCGGAAAAAATTATTTGGCCGCTTGAACGGTGAACTGCCCATTCCAGACCTAAACCGCCACCACTTCCATGTCCGGCTCAAGCGACCTCACCAGGTTCTCAATGCTCCTGAGCGTGCCGGATATCGAGCTCGGACAGGTGCCGCACGCGCCCTGGTAGTGCACACTGAGCTGGTTGCCGTCGAGGTCCACCACGTGGAGGTCGCCGCCGTCGCTTTTCAGGTAAGGGCGAATCTGCTCGTCCAGCAGCGTGTTGATCGCATCAAGGCGCTGCCGGTCTGCGGCACTGAGGTCGGCGTAGGCATGGCTTGCCGCTGCCACTGTGGCCGCTGTTTGCGCATCCGCCGCCGGCGCGGCGCGGATCGGCACCGCA
>JAJAZK010000252.1 GCA_026785765.1 Rhodoferax sp.
AAGTACCACTGACCCCGCTCAACGTCGCTCGGTTTCTCCAGGGCAACCACGCGGGCTCCGCGCGGGTTGAGGTGTTACATCATGCGTTTGATGGTGCCGCCCTTGCCCGCCGCATCGCGTCCCTCAAACAGGACCACGACGCGCTGACCGCTTTCTTTGACCCAAGCCTGCAGTTTGAGCATTCCCACTTGTAACGCGTACTTTTGCCACTCGTAGTTCTTGCGTGACATCAGATTTTTATACGGGTAGGCCCCGGTGCGCCAACCCGACGCCAACTCGGCGTCGGCTGCGGCGCCGCTCTTTTGCGTCGCGACCGTGCCGTCGCGCAGCATCTGGCGTATGGCGGCCACGTCGTCGGACGAACTGCCTGCGAGCAGGGTTTGCATTGCAGAGACCTTGGATGAGGCGTGTCGCACGACGTCGTTCAGCACTGCCAGCTTGGCACCTTGCGCCGCTGCGGTGGCTTCTTTCACGACACTGGTGGCTACGCCCGCCCTTTTGCTCGCGCCTGTAGTATCTCCCTGCTTTACATGCCGGGGGCGGGTGGTGCGGGCTGCCGCTAATGGTTTTCTCGTTGCGGACTTTGGCGCACTCCCTGACATAAAAATGTCATTCTGGCGCGTTGCAGGTGCAGCCGGATTGACCGATGTCAAACAGCCCTTATCAACGTGCGTCAGCGTTTTGCCAGCAGTAACGGTTTTCCTTTGGTGCGTTCGCTGGCCCTGGTTTTGGCCTTGACAGATGAAGTCGCGGTTTGCGGCGCCGCCGTCAGGGCCCAGGCTGGCGCATAGATGGTCACTGCTTGACCTGGCCTGAAGCTGGCCGAAGCAGCAACCCGGTTCCATTCGGCCACGCTGACAGTAGTCACCTTGTAGCGGCGGGCAATCGTGGCCACGGTGTCACTTTTGCCGGCCCGAACCGTCTGGCGCGCCAGGATCGGCAATGGGCTTAAAGACAACTGGGCGCCGTCTGCCACCCGCCCTGCGACGTCGTCCCGGTTCGCCGCAGAACGCACCACCAGCAGCGTGGAGCCAGCCTGGATCAGCATGCCGACCGGGATCCGGTTGACCGCGCGCAGTTCAGTTTCGGACATGCCGACACGCTTGGCGGCGTCTGCCGGCTGCATGCTGGTTGGCGCCTGCCACGCGGTCCAACTCGCCAACTGGCTGCCACCTTTTTGCAACTGCAGGTTTGCGGTGAAGATCGCCGCGTTGTCCCAGGGCAACAGAATCTGCGGCGTACCGGATGCCAGGATCACGGGCCGGCTCGCCGATGGGTTGAGTGCCCTGAAGTCCTCCAAGCCGACCTGTGCCAGCCTGGCCGCGACAGCAACGTCGATATCGCGGGTGATCGTCACGGTCTGGAAATACGGATGGTTTTCAATCACTGGCAGGGTAGCGCTGAACTTTCCGGGTGTGGTTACGATGTTTTTCATCGCCTGCAGTTTGGGAACGTAATGGCGGGTTTCGGCCGGCATGTTCAGGTCCAGGTAACCAGTCGGCAGCCCGGCGCGCCGATTCTTCTCGATGGCACGGCCAACACTGCCTTCACCCCAGTTGTAGGCCGCCAACGCCAAGTGCCAGTCGCCAAACATGCCGTACAACTTTTGCAGGTAGTCCAGTGCCGCGCGGGTGGATGCCAGCACGTCTCGGCGGTCGTCCCGGAAAGCGTTTTGCTTGAGTTCGAAATGTTTGCCGGTCGCCGGCATGAATTGCCACATGCCAGCCGCCTTGGCGCTGGATACGGCTTGCGGGTTGAAGGCACTTTCGATGAATGGCAACAGGGCCAATTCAGTCGGCATGTTGCGGCGTTCCAATTCTTCAACAATATGGAACATGTACTTGCGGCCCCGTTCGCCCATGCGCTGCAGGTAGTCCGGTCGCGTGGCGTACCACTGCTCGCGTTCGCGCACCAACTCACTTTCCAGGTCTGGCATGGCGTAACCACGTTGGATTCGCTCCCACAGATCCGCTGGCGGTGTCAGATGCGCAACCGCGCGGGATGCAGCGCGGTTGGACTCGAGCGCCAGCAGGGGTGTTGCATTGGGCGCCCTAGCGGACGCGGACGCGGCTGCGACGGAGAAAGTGGCTGGCGCTGGCAAAGCGCTCAAGGCGGCGGGAGTCGCCATCTGCACGATCCCCGCTGCCGCAACAGGCTCTGTGGTGGGGATCAGGTTGCCGGTGCTGCTGCACCCGGCAAACAGAAGGATGACCGGCAACCAGGTTGCGCGAACCATGCTCACGGGTGGCATGGGTCTTGGTTGGTCACTAGAATCGAACCGCGCGGCATTCGGTCGCAACGGTGTGTCTGGGATGGTTGCATTTTCATGGGTGATCAGATTATAGAATTGCAAGACTTCTTTCAGACTCCGCAGGGCCGGTACCTGCTGGAATGGGAGCGTGCCCAGATGGGGCGCGTGGTGGCAGATATTTTCGGCTTCCATGCGCTGCAGCTGGGAATGCCGAACCTCGAAACCTTAAACACCAACCGGATGCCGCACCGCTGGGTGGCGCATAACCAGGCCCATCCGTTGCGACCCGCGCCAAGCGCACCGACCGATGGGTCGCACGGTAGCATGGCGCCAGAAAGCGGTCAACACCCTGCGGCAACCGGTTCAGCAGTGCATCTGATGTGCGACTTTGCCGCGTTGCCGTTTCCGGCCAACAGCCTGGACTTGGTGGTTTTGCCACATACGCTCGAACTCGACGCCGACCCCCACGCCACTTTGCGTGAAGTCGAGCGGGTGTTGGTGCCGGAGGGGCGGGTCGTGATCTGCGGCGTCAATCCGGCCAGCTTGTGGGGCCTGCGCCAACGCCGCGCCCACCTGTACCGGAGGCTCGGCTTTGGCGAACTGTTCCTGCCGCGTGAAGGCGAATTCATTGGTTATTGGCGCATGCGGGATTGGCTGCGCCTGCTGAACTTCGAAGTGGAGTCTGGCCGTTTCGGTTGCTACCGACCTGCGGTTGTGAGTGAGAAGTGGCTTGACCGTTACCAGTGGATGGATCTCGCTGGCGCGCGCTGGTGGCCGATTTTTGGCGCCGTGTACTTCCTGGTGGCGGTCAAACGGGTGCGTGGCGTGCGCCTGCTGGGCCCTCCCTGGAAGGCGGTTCCGGTACGTGCCGGCGCTCCGGTGTCGGTTACCAACCGTGACCACGTAGCGAAGGTGTTGCATGACCAGGAGTGAACTCTGAACCAGGTGGAGATTTACACTGACGGCGCCTGTAAAGGCAACCCCGGCCCCGGCGGATGGGGTGCTTTGTTGCGTTCGCCGAGCACGGAAAAAGAACTTTTCGGTGGCGAGTCCGGAACTACCAACAACCGCATGGAACTCACTGCCGTGATTGAGGGCCTGAGCGCCCTGAAGCGGCCTTGCCGGGTGACGGTGTACCTGGACAGCGAGTACGTGCGCAAAGGCATCACCGAGTGGATCGTCGGCTGGAAAGCGCGCGGTTGGCGCACTGCGGCCAAGCAACCGGTAAAGAACGTGGACCTTTGGCAACGGCTCGATGCATTGGTGGCCGATGCCGGGCATCGCATCGAGTGGCGCTGGGTCAAAGGCCATTCCGGTGACCCAGGCAACGAGAGGGCCGACCAGTTGGCCAACCAAGGCGTGGAGTTGGTACGCGGTTAGGCCAGCCTGCAGCGGGTGGTTCAGGTATTCCCGCCAGTGAAGCTGATCTTGCGGCGCCTCAGGTACAGTCGTCAGACTGCCGTTAGGGCAAAGAACAATTTTGAGACTTCTGATGGCATCCAAGATTTTGTATTCGGTGGTGGCTGTGGCGGGTATTGCGGCGGCCTCAGGCGCCGCTTGGTGGTACCAGTCCCAGCCCCGGGGTCCGCAGGAGATCAAAGCGACGTCTGCCCCCGGTGCCGGGCCGACTGCGGCGGCGCCGGCGGGTGCCGCTTCAGCTGCGCGCCCGGCAGGCGTGGAAGTTGCCCAGGTCGCGCGCGCCACCTTGCAGGACGACGCACAGACGGTTGGATCGCTGCGTTCGCGCCAGAGCGTGATGATGCGCCCCGAGGTGCCCGGGCGCGTGCGCGAGATCGGTTTCACCGATGGTGGCTCCGTGCGCAGGGGCCAGTTGCTGGTGCAACTCGATGACACGCTACAACGGGCGGAGGTCCGCCAGGCTCAGGCCCAGGTGTCGATTGCCCAAGCCAACTTCAAGCGCAATCAGGAGCTGGTAGCGCAAAGTTTTGTAGCCCAGCGGGTGCTGGAGGAGAGCTCCGCCAACCTGCAGGTTGCCGAGGCCCAGCTATCGCTGTCGTGCGCGCGTTTGGCGCGCATGGCCATCATTGCTCCGTTCGACGGCACGGTCGGGATTCGCAACATCAACCTGGGCGATTTCGTCAAGGATGGCGCTGACCTGATCAACCTGGAAGATATCGCCAGCATGTATGTCGACTTCCGCCTGCCGGAACGGTTTCAGACCAAGGTGCGCTTGCGCCAGGTGGTGGAGTTGCAACTGGACTCAATGCCGGGCCGCATTTTCAAGGCCACGGTGGAAGCCATTGACCCCTTGCTGGACGTCAACGGGCGCTCGGTCGGTGTGCGGGCGGTATTGCCAAATTCACAGGGAGAACCCATGCTGCAGCCGGGAGGCCGACCTGGTGCGGCTGGCCCGGGCGGACCGGGGGGGCAGGACAGGCGTCCTGGCTCGGCGGCCGGCAAGCCGGACGCGGCCGCAAAAGCCGCGGGGGTCGCCCGTCCTGCGGCGCAAGCGAGCCGCCCGACTCGCCCCGCTTCAGCACCTGCGGCCGTTGCGGCTGGGGGGACTGTGCCAGCCAATCGGGCGGCTGGGACAGTGGCATTGGATGCGAACGGTTGCCCGGTGTTACCTGGAGCGTTGGCTGCTGCCGCGCCCGCCGCACGGCCAACTGAGGGCTCCGGGGCACAAGGCGCTGCGGTCGCCCGGTCCAGCGCGGCTGAAACCCGGCCCGCTGCGGCCTCTGGCGGCGCAGCGGCGGCGGGTGCCAGACCACCGGGCAACCCGGCACCACTGCGTCCGGGCATGTTTGCACGGGTCACTGCGATCTTCGCGATCAAGGATATGGCACTGGTGGTGCCCGAGGAAGCGATCGTCCCGCAAGGCGGACGACAGTTCGTCATCAAGGTGGTCGCACCCGCTGATCTACCGGAGGGGCAGAACCGTCCGGTACTCCCGCCCGACACCAAACTGGTTTCGCTGCGCCAGGAGGTCAAACTGGGTGCGCGTCAGTTGGGCCGTGTCGAAGTTACCGAGGGTTTAATCGAAGGGGACACCATTGTGGTTGCGGGCCAGCAACGTTTGCAGCGCGACGGCAGCCCGTTGCGGGTCGTCGAAATTGGCCGTCCGGTGCCGGGGCTTGGCATTCCCGGCGGGGGTGCCCCGGCCACCGCTGCGGTATCCGCGCCGGTATCGGCCGCCAGCCGTTAACAACCCCGGGCAGCACCATGCAACTCGCAGAAACATCGATTCGCCGCCCGGTTTTTGCGACCGTACTGTCGCTGCTGATTGTGCTGATCGGTGCGGTCTCTTTCAGCCGTCTGACGGTGCGCGAGTATCCCAAGATTGACGAACCGGTGGTCAGCGTGCAGACCCGATTTGGTGGCGCGTCCAGCGAGGTGATCGAGGGCCAGGTGACGAAGATACTGGAAGACTCCCTGGCTGGTATCGAGGGCGTGGACGTGATCACCTCGATAAGCCGCCAGGAGCGCAGTCTGATCTCGATTCGTTTTGCGCTCTCGCGTGACGCCGACTCGGCCGCGGCCGATGTGCGCGACAAGGTCTCGCGGGTGCGCCAGCGCCTGCCCCAGGGTATTGACGAACCGGTGATTGCCAAAGTCGAAGCAGACGCTTTTCCGGTGGTGTTTCTGGCGATGAGCTCGGATACCCATACCCCGCTGCAATTGACCGAAATGGCGAACCAGCTGGTGAAGCCGGTATTGCAAACCGCGCCGGGCGCGGCCGATGTGACGATTTTTGGCGAGCGCAAGTTTTCCATGCGCATCTGGCTTGACCCGGACAAACTGGCGGCCTATCGCCTCACCGTGCAGGATGTGGAAGACGCCTTGCGCCGCTCCAACCTGGAAGTGCCAGCGGGACGCATCGAGAGTTCCCAACGGGAGTTCAACGTTACCGCGGCTACCGACCTGCAGCGGCCAGCCGAGTTCCGGCAAGTGGTGATTCGCACCGTGAACGGGTTGCCGATCCGGATCAATGATGTGGCACGGGTGGCTTCGGGGCCAGCCGAAGAGCGTTCCACCGTGCGCCTGAATGGCCGCGAATCGGTGGCCCTGGGCGTGATCCGCCAGGCCACCGCCAATCCGCTGGACCTGTCGGCTGGCGGGCGCCAGTTGATGGGGAAGGTTCAGCGTGACCTGCCGCCGGGGGTGGCGAGCGAGGGGGGGGACCCCAACTCGGGGTTCATCGACCGCGCCCT
>JAJAZK010000253.1 GCA_026785765.1 Rhodoferax sp.
GCCGTATTGGGTGGTGGTGTCCGTCACGTTCACGTTCGCACCCCGGTCCTGGGCCAAGCGGCGTATCCAGGTCAGGTCGCGGTGGCCGGCATCTGCCCCGTCGATCACGCGGTAGTGGTCCTGGCCCAGGCGCAGCACCGTCAGGTCGGCGCGCACACCACCCTTGGCATCCAGGAAGTGGGTGTAAATGCCTTTGCCCACAGGCGTGTCACCACCCGCCGTGGCCACGCAGATGTATTCCAGCAGCTCGGCTGCGTCAGGGCCTTCCCCATCGAACTCGGCAAAGTGCGAGATGTTGATCATGCCCACGTGACCCCGCCGATGGACTGTCGCAACGGCTTGTGCACCGCTCAGCGGGCCGCCGCCTACTCCAAACGCTGCCCCGCAAGCCTCAGGTGCCCTGCACAGCCGGGCCATGGGCCGGAAAAACAGCGTTTGAAATTCCTGTCCTCTCACGCGAACGCCGCAATCCGATCCCGGCATATCTCAAGTGTTCGGGTCATGGCAGACTCGCCGGACGGCCCGTAGCCGGGAAGCGTGGGCAACGTGATCGCGGCAACGGCAGCCCGCATCCTGTTCAGAACGTCGTCGATAGCGGCGTGGGTGTCGGATGCCCGAAGTCCGGCTATTGCAGAGACCGCGAGAAAGTCTGCGCGCTTGAGCCGTTCGTCCTTGCCGCCCAGCTTCAGCGCCATGCGGTCATGTTCGAGGCGAGGAAAGACTCGTGTGGTCAGCGTGTCATAGACGGGTGCAAGGCGAACGCTGCGGAAGGCTGGATTGCCGGGTTCGGCGATCTTCAAAACGGCCAAGTTCTTGAGATGCATGTCGCCGTCCGCGATGAGCCAGGCGAACACGACGCGCTTCATGAGGATCAAGAGGTCTTCGTCGGGCGAGGTGGACAGGCCTCTCAGGGCGCGCGCCACACGCTCGATGGTGCCGTCGTACTTGGCCTCCGGTGACAGGTCGAGCACCGAGCAATGGTCTTCCATCGCCAGCAGGCGGCGATCATCAGTTCCTGCGCGAATGTCGAACCGCTCGACCAGAAGTGCTGGCGGCATGTCATCAGGCATCGCGATCAGTGCGCTTGCCGGGACCGTGAACCCGGCACCGCGCGCGAGGGCAAGTCCGATCCATTCGACCAACGGCAAGGCTTCGAAGCCGCCGGTCCCTGCCGGCTTCAGGATGTGCGTGAACGGCGTACCGATGCTCGGCGAGAGCCTGCCGTCCGGGTCGAGCGTCATCGGTGCCTTGATTTGCACGCCGGAGAGGCGCGGCGTATCGGCACGCTCATAGATCGTGGCGAGGTTGCGCTCGAAGTCCTGCTCCATTGCGCTGCGGCCGGGCCCGGCATAGGTGCCTGTGAACACGCCCGCGGCGCTATGGGCGGCGAGCGTCGTCGCGAGGACATCGAGCGGCAGGGCGGCAAGCTCATCCGCGTTCTCGGCCATCGTGATGTTGGACATGTAGCGCCTGCCCGAGCGAACCGTGGCCCGCTCGTCGCGGTTGTGCAGAACGCTCTCCAGCCAGCCTTCCGGCAGCAGAGAGACCACGAAGGGCGGCAACCTGCCCGGCATCGTCTGGCGAATGACTGGCGGCACTGGCGTGCCGCTTTCAGTCTGCGACCACCGCCACTCGAAGCCGTCGTGAACGAGGGTGCCGATGGACAGACCGTGCCATGCCACGGTCAAGGTGAAGGCAGCCTCATTGCGCGCGGTCGCAATCGAAGGGCCGCGCAGCAAGAACTTCTCGGCCCCCTCGCCCTCGCGGTACCAGTCGTTTTCACGGGCCAGCGCCCATACGGCATCGCTTGCGGCCTTCGCGCCGCCATACTCCAGGGCGAGGCGGGCGGCAATGGCCTCTCGCGTGGCCGCATCGATGGACGCGGCATGTTCGCTGCGCAGGCGAAAGGCTTCAAGGAACCTCTGGCGGATCGAAGACACATTGACGGTGAACTCTCCCAGGCTGTCGGCAACGGCGGCGGAAGCGAGAGAGGGCTTCGCGGGAGCCTTGTTCTGAACGATTTCAAGGGCCCGGATGCGGGTGCGCTGTATGCGCGGCCCGGTCAGGTAGAGGCGACCGTCGCGCGTCGGCCCCAGCAAAACGGCGCTGGCCGTCGAGAGATAGGCATTGGGATAGAGGTAGCGGCCAATCCGGACGGCATGGGCGAGCACGGTCCGATCAATGTCGTCGGCGGCATCCACATAGATGCCCCGCATCAACTGGACGAGCTTGCCCGTCTCAGCAAGATAGTGGCTGCGGGTCTTGTCGATGGTCTCGCCGACCAGATGAAGCGGCATTGTTTCTAACCTTCCCGTGTTTCAGATACGGGAAGATTAGCATTCGGCTAACCACCAAGCAAGAAAAATCTAACTTTTCCGTATTTCAGATACGCGAAAGTTGCACTCTACGTTATTCCGATGAAAGACGTGCGCGAGCACCTGAAGGAATGCATAGCCGCACTCAAGACCGCGGCTTGATGCTCTCCGGGTCGTACAAGGAACGGTAGCCCACCGCCTCGACCTTGACCGGATAGACATCCGAGAAGTACTGGATCTGCAATTCGCGCCCCTCTTCGGCATACGCCTGCGGCAGGTAGGCCAGGGCAATGTTCTTGCCGATGGTCGGGCGTGTATCGCATCCCACAGCGCCAGGCCGTCGTCGTATTTGAAGTGCAGCTCCCAGCCTTGCTCGCCCACATACGAGATGCGAAAAGCCAGCACCGGAACATCCTGGATCTTCAGGTTGCGCAGGGCCGCAAACGGGAAGTTCTCATGCGTCCAGGCCTCGGGCTCGTCGGCAATTTTCTGGATGGTGGCGCGGGCATTGGGCCCCCACACGCCCAGGCAGCCGTACTGCGTGGTGGTGTCCGTCACTTTTGACGTTGGCACCCCGGTCCTGTGCCATGCGGCGCACCCACACCAGGTCGCGGTGACCCTGCCTCGCAACAGTGCAAAACCTGCCAAAATCACAGCATGCGTCCTTCTCAAAAACTCACCGCCAAGCGCGACGATGTTCTGACGCTGGCAGCGGCGCGTGGGGCAAGCCGTTTGCGCGTGTTTGGCTCAGTGGCAACCGGACAGGACCGCGAAGGAAGCGATGTGGACTTGTTGGTCGAACTGCCCCTGGGAACGTCATTGCTGCAAATCGTTGGTCTGCAGCTTGACCTTGAAGTCGCACTCGGGGTAAAGGTCGAGCTTTGCACGGAGCGCGAGTTGCATCCGGCACTCAGACAACGCATCCTGGGAGAGGCGCGCGCCGTATGAACGAGCGCGACCAACTGTTTCTCAATCACGTCCTCCGTGCGATTGCAGAGATCCAGGATTTCACGACGGCCGGGCGCAGCGACTTCATGACCGACAGCAAGACACAGAGCGCTGTCATCAGGCAACTTTAAATCATTGGCGAAGCCGTCAAGAACCTCAGCAAAGCGATGACTGATAGCGAACCTGGCGTTCCGTGGCGGCAGATCGCAGGCGCGCGAGACCGCCTTATCCACGCCTACTTCAATGTGGATATTGACGCCGTCTGGTCGATGGTCGAACAGGACCTGCCCTATCTGCGAGCACACATACATCGCATCAGTGCTGCTCCGACTATCCCACCGCATTCCGGCTGACGAGCGCAGCGGCATTTCCAAGAACGCATAAGGTCGATTCACCGGATCCGCATGCACTGGCTGGGTCTTCCGATAACCGCTATCAAGACCGCGGCTTGACGCTCTCCGGGTCGTACAAGGGCCGGTAGCCCACCGCCTCGACCTTGACCGGATAGACATCCGAGAAGTACTGGATCTGCAGTTCGCGCCCCACTTCGGCATACGCATGCGGCAGGTAGGCCAGGGCAATGTTCTTGCCGATGGTCGGGCCGAAGGCGATGCTGGTGGTGTAGGAGCGCCGGCCTTGCACGTCGATCAACGTGGCACCGGTTGCGGGGTCCAGCACCGGGCAGGTTCCTACGGGGTAACGCGCCACCCCGGTGCTGTCGATGTTGCTGGTCATGGTCAAGGTGCACAGGGTGGCGCTCTGGTGTTCGCGCTCGCGGAATTTCAAGTGCGCTGCCTTGCCGTGGAAATCGGCGGCTTTGACCTTGGGACGGGCCAGGTCGCATTCCATCAGGTTGTATTCGGTCAGCAGATCGGCGTTTTGCAGGCGCAGGCTCTTTTCCATGCGCCGGCTGTTGGCGTAGGTTTCCACACCCACGGGGGTGACGCCCAGGGCGTGTATCGCATCCCACAGCGCCAGGCCGTCGTCGTATTTGAAGTGCAGCTCCCAGCCTTGCTCGCCCACATACGAGATACGAAAGGCCAGCACCGGCACACCCTGGATCTTCAGGTTGCGCAGGGCCGCAAACGGGAAGTTCTCATGCGTCCAGGCCTCGGGCTCGTCGGCAATTTTCTGGATGGTGGCGCGGGCATTGGGCCCCCACAC
>JAJAZK010000254.1 GCA_026785765.1 Rhodoferax sp.
TATCGCTTCAAAGGCAGATTCGCGGTCTATGGTCTTTTCATACACACCGGCGACGATGGACTCGGCCATCAGCGCGCTGCGTTGCGCCGCCGTGATCGGCCCGATCTGGCTGGCGGGTGGCAACACGTAGACCCGCTCGGTGACGCAGGGGCGGCCCTTTTCGTCCAGAAAGCTGCCCAGCGCCTCGCCCCCGGCGAGTTCGGTGATGGCGGTCTCGATGTCAAGCTTGGGATTTTGCCGCATGGTTTCGGCCGCCGACTTGACGGCTTTCTGGTCGCGCGGGGTGAAGGCGCGCAGGGCGTGTTGCACCCGGTTGCCCAGTTGCGCCAACACGCTGTCTGGAATATCCAGCGGGTTCTGCGTCACGAAATAGACGCCGACACCTTTGGAACGCACCAGCCGCACCACCAGTTCGATGCGCTCGATCAGCACCTTGGGTGCATCGGCAAACAGCAAATGCGCCTCGTCGAAGAAGAACACCAGCTTGGGCTTGTCCAGGTCGCCAACTTCCGGCAGCGCCTCGAACAACTCGCTGAGCATCCACAACAGAAACGCTGCGTACAGACGTGGTGCGTTCATCAGCTGGTCCGCCGCCAGCACATTCACTACGCCGCGGCCGCTGCCATCGGTCTGCATGAAGTCTTCGATATTGAGCATGGGCTCGCCGAAGAACCTGTCACCACCCTGGGCTTCAATTTGCAGCAAGCCGCGCTGGATGGCACCAATGCTGGCCGCGCTGATGTTGCCGTATTCGGTGGTGAAGTCCGACGCGGTGTCGCCGATCTGTTGGCACATGGCGCGCAGGTCTTTCATGTCCAGCAGCAGCAAGCCCTGGTCGTCCGCGATCTTGAACACCAGTTGCAGAACGCCGGTCTGCGTTTCATTGAGGTTGAGCATGCGTGCCAACAGCAGCGGCCCGAGGTCGCTCACCGTGGCGCGCACCGGGTGGCCCTGCTTGCCGAACACATCCCACAAGGTGACCGGGAAGGCTGCAAACTCCGGTGTTGGCAGGCCGCGCTCCTTGATCACCTTCCCGAGTCTGTCACTCAAGGTCCCGGCTTGAGAGATGCCGGTGAGATCGCCCTTGACGTCGGCCATGAAGACCGGCACACCGATGCGCGAGAACGCCTCGGCCATGGTTTGCAAAGTGATTGTTTTGCCGGTGCCGGTGGCGACGGTGATCAGCCCATGCCGGTTCGCCCGTTGCGGCAGCAACCAGCAGGTGGGGTTTTCGTGCTTGGCAATTGCGATGGGGTCGGTCATAACGCTCCAAAAAGTACAATTCAGCGCATAGCGTAACGAATTTTCGAAGGAGTCCGCGTGGCAGGACATAGCAAGTGGGCCAATATTCAGCACCGCAAGGGTCGCCAGGACGAAAAGCGGGGCAAGATCTGGACCCGTGTCATCCGCGAGATCATGGTTGCGGCACGACTGGGTGGAGGTGACCTGGCGATCAATCCGCGGCTGCGGCTGGCAGTGGAGAAAGCCAAGGCGGCAAACCTGCCGGCCGAGACAGTCAAGCGCAACATCGACAAGGCCACCGGCAACCTGGAAGGTGTGTCCTACGAAGAGATCCGGTATGAGGGTTACGGCATTGGCGGCGCTGCGATCATCGTCGACACCATGACCGACAACCGGGTGCGCACCGTTGCCGATGTGCGCCATGCGTTCAGCAAATATGGCGGCAACATGGGCACGGAAGGTTCGGTCGCTTTCCAGTTCCGGCATTGCGGACAACTGGTGTTTGCGCCCGGCACCAGCGAAGACAAAGTGATGGAAGTTGCGCTCGAGGTTGGCGCCGACGACGTTCTGGTCGACGACGATGGTGCGATCGAGGTGCTGACGGCACCGTCGGCCATGGAGCCAGTGCGGCAGGCACTGGAGGCGGCGGGACTGAAAGCCGAACTGGCCGAGGTCACCATGCGCGCCGAAAACCCGGTGGACCTGCAGGGCGACGAAGCCGTCCGGATGCAAAAACTGCTGGATGTGCTGGAAGACCTGGACGATGTGCAGGCGGTCCACCACAACGCTGCCTTATGAAAGTATTGGTCGTTGGCGGTGGCGGTCGCGAACACGCGTTGGCCTGGAAACTCGCCCAGTCGCCCAAGGTGGAGCGGGTATTCGTGGCGCCGGGCAACGGTGGAACGGCCCTGGCCTCCAGCCTGCGCAATGTGGCTTTCACCGACATCGTACAGTTGCGCACATGGGCACTGGCGGAAAAAATCGGTCTTACGGTGGTCGGCCCCGAGGGGCCACTGGCCGCCGGCCTGGTGGACGATTTCCGCGAGAATGGTTTGCGCGTTTTCGGCCCAACCCGGGCTGCTGCCCAGCTGGAAACTTCCAAGGCCTTCTCCAAGGCTTTCATGGTGCGCCATGGCATCCCGACGGCGGCCCATGCGACGTTTCATGAACGCGCTGCCGCCCATGCCTGGATAGAGGCCAAGGGTGTGCCAATGGTGGTCAAGGCCGATGGACTGGCGGCTGGCAAGGGGGTAGTGGTGGCTCAAACGCTGCAGCAAGCCCATGTGGCGATCGACCAGATGCTGCCGCCCGACGCCGACCCGGCCACTTGCGTGGTGGTGGAAGAATTTCTGGTTGGCGAGGAGGCCAGTTTCATCGTCGTATGCGACGGCACGAACGCGCTGGCGCTCGCCACCAGCCAGGACCATAAACGCCTGCTCGACGCCGATCAGGGCCCCAATACCGGTGGCATGGGAGCCTACTCCCCGGCGCCGGTGGTGACACCGGCGGTGCACGCCCGCGCCATGCGCGAGGTGATTCTGCCCACACTGCGCGGCATGGAGAAGGAGGGCATCGAATACACCGGTTTCCTTTACGCCGGCTTGATGGTGGACGCCCAAGGCCATGTCAGGACGCTGGAGTTCAACTGCCGCCTGGGCGACCCCGAGACCCAGCCTATTCTGATGCGCCTCAAGACAGATCTGCTCGAGTTGCTGTTGGCCGCCACAGAAACCGGCGCGCAGCGCCAGCTCGATCAGATGGAACTGGAGTGGGACCGGCGCACCGCCCTCGGCGTGGTGGCAGCGGCGCATGGTTATCCGTCCGATCCGCGCGCCGGCGACACGATAAGCGGTTTGCCGGTGCCTGCCGCCGACAGCATGGTATTCCACGCTGCCACTGTGCGTGTCGGCGACGATGTGGCGACCTCTGGCGGGCGCGTCCTGTGTGTGACGGCTCTTGCGGACAACGTGCGCCAGGCGCAGGATCGTGCCTATGCGCTGCTGCGCGCGATCCACTTCGACGGTATGCAGTACCGGCGTGATATCGGGCACCGCGCTCTGGCAAGGTGAGTTCATGGCCACGCAGCGGCACACCACAACAACGGCCAGCACGGTTGGGCCCGATGTCGGCGCGGTCCAAGCCTACCTGCAGGACTTGCAGGCGCGCATCACCTCCGCAGTGGCGGCAATAGGCGGCGGCAGCTTCTTGCGCGACGCCTGGGAGAAGGCGCCCGGCGAGCCCCTGCAAGGCAGTGGCCTGACCATGATTCTGGAAGGCGGCGCGGTTTTTGAGCGCGCCGGTTGCGGCTTTTCGCAGGTGCGTGGCCCGCGCCTGCCTCCGTCGGCAACGCAACATCGCCCGGAACTCGCTGGCGCACCCTTCTCTGCCATGGGCGTCTCGCTGGTGTTCCATCCGCGCAGCCCGATGGTGCCCACGGTGCACATGAATGTGCGCATGCTCGCGGCGACCGGCGCCGACGGGGTGGAGGTATGCTGGTTTGGCGGCGGCATGGATTTGACCCCGTATTACGGTTTTTCGGAGGACGCGGTGCATTTCCACCACCAGTGCAAGCAGGCGCTCGACCCGTTCGGCGCGGGTCTGTACCCGCGTTTCAAGACCTGGTGCGACGAGTATTTCTACCTCAAACACCGCAACGAGGCACGCGGCATAGGCGGCGTGTTCTTCGACGACTTCTCCGAACTGGGTTTTGCTGGCAGTTTCGCCATGCTGCGCTCCCTGGCTGATGCGTTCCTGGGTGCGTATTTGCCGATTGTTGAGAGCCGGCGTAATTTGCCCAATGGCGAGCGCGAACGCGCATTCCAGCTCTACCGGCGTGGCCGTTATGTGGAGTTCAATCTGGTGTGGGACCGTGGCACCCATTTCGGGCTGCAATCCGGCGGTCGTACCGAATCGATACTTCTGTCGATGCCGCCGCTGGCAAGCTGGGCTTACCAACAACAGCCGGAGCCCGGCAGCCCGGAGCAAGCCCTGTACCGCGATTTTCTGGTGCCCAAGGACTGGGTTTGACGCTGGCCGCCGCACGCATCGGTCTGTTTGGTGGGGCGTTCGATCCGCCCCACGCGGCGCACCGTGCGCTGATTGAAGCCGCCCTGGCGCAGTTGCGACTGGACAAACTACTGGTGCTGCCGACAGGCCAGGCCTGGCACAAGGCGCGGGCACTGTCACCAGCGCAGCACCGGGTGGCGATGGCAGAACTGGCCTTTGCGGACCTGCCGCGGGTGCAGATTGACGCACGCGAAACTCTGCGGGATGGCCCGACCTACACCGTCGATACACTGCGCGAACTGCACCGTGAGCGGCCTGGCGCACAATTCTTCCTGATTCTGGGCCAGGACCAGGCGCAGACACTGCAGCAATGGCATGCATGGGAGGCGGTTGTGCAATTAGCTAAAATTTGCGTAGCTTTGCGCCCGGCCTTGCCTGGCGCTTGCGCCCGATTCGACCCTCCGCCAGGGCTGGAACAGCGCTTTACCACATTGCAATTCGAACCCACGGCGCTCAGCGCCACCGCAATTCGCCAGCAGTTCGCGCGCGCGCAGCGTGTTGTCCCTCTGGTCTGTGACAGGGTTGCGCGTTATATTGTTCTCCACCACCTTTACCAAAACGCTTGATGACTACTGACACCGCCGCCAAAAGGGACACCCAGAAACTCCAGCGCGCCATCGTCGACGCGCTCGAAGACGTGAAGGCGCAGGACATCCAGGTATTCGACACCGAGCACCTGTCTGCATTGTTCGAGCGGGTCATCATTGCGTCGGGTACCTCGAACCGGCAAACCAAGGCGCTGGCCGCCAGCGTGCGCGACGCCGTGCGCACGGCCGGGTTCTCAAAACCCCGCATCGAGGGCGAGGCCAATGGCGAGTGGATCATCGTGGACTGCGACCGTGCCGTGGTGCACGTCATGCAGCCCAATGTGCGCCAGTATTACCACCTGGAAGAATTGTGGGGCGAAAAGCCGGTGCGGCTGAAATTCGGCGCGGCGAAACCGCCGCAGAAGGTCGCGGCCAAAGTGGTGCCGGCAAAGCCTGCGACGGCGGGCAAAGGCAAGGCCAGGCCCGTGGTTGCCAAGTCCGGGACTGGCACTGCGCCCAGTGCCAAGGTGGGCACCAAGACCGCCACCAAGCCGGGCGTAAAACCAGGCGCAAAACCAGCAACAAAGTCCGCAACAAAACCAGTCGTCAGGAAGGCTGCCGCAGCGTCGGCTCCGGCCACCGCGCCAGCCAGGCGTCCAGCGAAGGCCGCCGTGGCGGCACCGGCCAAACCAGCGCCCAGAAAGTCTGCTGTCCGCAAATCCTGAAGCGGCACCGGCTTGAAACTGTCCGTCGTCGCCGTAGGCCTGCGTCTCCCTTCTTGGGCGCAAAGCGCCTGGGACGAATACGCCAAACGGTTTCCGCCCGAACTTCGGCTCGAACTGAAGGCAGTCAAAACCGAAACGCGCGGTTCGCGAACCAGCGCTGGCCTGTTGCAGGCCGAACGCGAGCGTATCGTGGCGGCAATTCCAGCGGGCAACCGCATCGTGGTACTGGACGAACATGGCAGCAGCCTGACGACACAGGCGCTGGCGCAACGGCTGACCCAATGGCAGCTAATTGGCGACGACGTGGCCCTGGTGATTGGCGGGCCGGACGGCCTGGAGCCAGCCTTCAAGCAGGCGGCACACGAACGGTTGCGGCTGTCCGACCTGACTTTGCCACACGCCATGGCGCGGGTGTTGCTGGTCGAGCAGTTGTACCGCGCCTGGTCGATCAATGCCAACCACCCTTACCACCGGGAGTGACACCGCGTGTTGCCATTTATCTACCTCGCATCGCAGAGTCCGCGGCGCAGCCAGTTGCTGGACCAGTTGGGAGTGGCGCACGCGCTGCTACTGCCGGGCCCGGAAGAAGATGCCGAAGCGCTTGAGGCCTTGCGCGCGGGCGAGACCCCCGCAGCCTATGTGGCGCGCGTAAGCTTGCTCAAACTCGACGCCGCGTTGCGTCGGCGCCGGGCGCGTGGACTGCGCGCCGCACCCGTCCTGTGTGCCGATACCACGGTCGCGCTGGGCCGACGCATCCTTGGAAAACCAGCCGACGCCGCCGAGGCAAAGTGCATGTTGCACGACCTTGCCGGGCGCACGCACCAGGTGCTCACGGCGGTGGCCGTTGGCAACACAAACCGGCAGTTGCAGTCCGTCAGTGTCTCGCGGGTGCGTCTGGCGCCGATGTCGGCCGATGCCATCCGGTCCTACGTGGCCAGCGGCGAACCCATGGGCAAGGCGGGCGCGTACGCCGTGCAGGGCAGGGTGGCCGGCTTCATCGAGCACATCAGCGGCAGCTACTCTGGCATCATGGGATTACCTCTTTTCGAGACCGCGCAAATGTTGCGTGGCCTGGGACTGCGGGTTTGACGGCTTAACAGAGGTGCGCAGCATGCAAGAAGACATCCTGATCAACTGGTCGCCCCAGGAGACACGGGTGGCGGTCGTGGAGAACGGTGCGGTGCAAGAGCTGCATGTGGAGCGAACGCTGGAGCGCGGCCTGGTCGGCAACGTCTACCTGGGCAAGGTGGCGCGTGTGTTGCCCGGCATGCAATCGGCTTTTGTGGACATCGGGCTCGAACGCGCGGCCTTCTTGCACGTCGCCGATGTGTGGCACCGCCAGCCAGACGGCGAGGCGCCTGGCATGGGCCGCTCGGTTCAGGCCCAGGTGCCGATCGAGAAGCAGGTGTTCGAAGGCCAGGCCTTGACGGTGCAGGTGATCAAGGACCCGATTGGAACCAAGGGCGCCCGGTTGTCCACGCAAATCAGCATCGCCGGCCGACTGTTGGTGTTCCTGCCCCAGGACGACCATGTCGGGGTGTCGCAGAAGATACCCGCCTCTTTGCGAGATGAACTGCGCGCGCGCCTGCAGGCCCTGACCGGGGCCGACGGTGGCGGCTTCATCCTGCGCACCAATGGAGAAGACGCCAGTGATGCGGAGCTGTCGGAGGACATTGCCTACCTGCGCAAGGCGTGGGCGCGGATTCGCGACGCCGCCACCCGTTTGCCGCCGCAGTCGCTGCTGCACCAGGACCTGAGCCTGTTGCAGCGCGTGTTGCGGGATCTGACGGGCGAAGCCACTCAAAGCATCAAGGTCGATTCGCGCGAGCAGTTCGAGACACTGCAGGCCTTTGGGCGCGAGTTCATGCCAACGGCTGCGGAGAAGTTACAGCACTACAAGGGCGAGCGGCCGATTTTTGATCTGTACGGCATTGACGACGAGGTGGCGCGGGCGCTGGGACGGCGTGTCGAACTCAAGTCGGGTGGTTACCTGGTGGTTGACCAGACCGAAGCCCTGACCACTTTTGACGTCAACACAGGCGGTTTTGTCGGCGCACGCAATTTTGACGATACGATTTTCAAGACCAATCTGGAGTCGGCGCAGGCGATAGCGCGCCAGCTGCGCCTGCGCAATCTGGGTGGCATCATCATCGTGGACTTCATCGACATGGTGCGTGAAGACCATCGCGATGCGGTGTTGGCGGAGTTTCGCAAACAGCTCGCACGGGATCGTGTGAAGACCACCGCCGGCGGCTTTTCGCAGTTGGGGCTGGTGGAGATGACGCGCAAGCGCACCCGTGAATCACTGGCCCACATGTTGTGTGAGCCCTGTGCGGTATGCGCGGGCAAGGGCAGCGTCAAGACGGCGCGCAGTGTGGCCTACGACATCCTGCGTGAAATCCTGCGCGAGGCGCGCCAGTTCAATCCGCGCGAGTTTCGGGTGGTCGCGTCGCCCAAAGTGATCGAACTGTTCCTGGATGAAGAAAGCCAGCATCTGGCCGGCCTGAGCGAATTCATCGGCAAGTCGGTGTCGCTGCAGAGCGAGGCGGCGATGGGGCAAGAGCACTACGACATCATCTTGCTGTAGTGCGCACTGGAAATTGGCAGCGCCGGTTACCAGTGCCTGTCTGGACTACTGCAGTAGCAGTCCGGCGCCGGTCGCGAGGAAAATCAGCGCCGATCCGCCCAGCAAACGCGCGTCGCGCGGGTTGTCTGAGCGGAACTCGCGCCAGCAGTGATATGCCAACGTCAAGGCTATCAGGGCGGCCAAGGCGGAGTAATCAGCCATGCCAAGCCGCCTGCTGCTCCAATGTCCGGCGCACTGCGACCAGAACCGGCCTCGCTGCAGAATCATTGGCTGCGCCGGCCGTTTCCAATTGGAGCGCAGCGGTCCCGCGTCTGCCTGCAGGCAGGATTGGTTGACAGGCGTGAATCAAGTTAGGTCTTTCCGGTTGGGTTCGGCAGCGGCTCAGTCGAAAATTTCGCTCAGCCAGGACTTGCGGCGTTGACCGTGGCCGGTCTGATGCCGCGGATAGTCGGAGTCGACAAAGTCCGGCCGGTTTGACGGTGCGGCTCGCGGCTTTTCCTGCGCTGTCGGCGCGCTGCGTTCGATCAGTTTGTCGAGTTCTCCGCGATCAAGCCACACGCCGCGGCATTGCGGGCAGTAGTCGATTTCCACGCCCTGGCGGTCACTCATGACCAAGGCCGTGGTTGTGCAGTTGGGACAATTCATATTGGATGGCCGATACAAAAATTTGGGAACTGGAAAGAGCGCCAGCCATTTTGACCGCGCCACCGGCTTGACCTTAAGGCCGTTGCCAGGTTTTAGAAAGAAGATGTTTCGACATTGAAGCTCCCGTAATGCAGGAATATTTTCGCGCGCCACGATACCGTTTGTAGCGCCCGTCTTGCGCCGAACCGGGCAGGCGCTACGGCTGTATAAATGACGATGGTTTGATCCGGCTGCAGATACTGTTCGATCTGGCTGTTGCCGTTGCCGGTTGCTGAAATCGCTTGGGCGATCATGCTTTTGTTCGTCCTGCGTCACCGGACATCGTGCCAACGCGGCGTGATCGACAAGATGCGTTCCATCCGTGCGGAGGGCAAGCTCAAGCCACCGTGGAAGCGTCCTCTTGCGACGCTACCGCCGTGTCGTCAAAGCCCATTCCGTAGAGGCGCGCATAAACGCCGCCAGATGCCAGCAGCTCCGCGTGGCGCCCGATCTCGACAATTGGGCCGTTTTCCATCACGACGATGCGGTCGGCGTGTTGCACTGTTGAGAGGCGGTGCGCGATCACAAGGGTGGTGCGCTTTTGCATCAGGCGCTGCAACGCCTCCTGCACCGCACGTTCGGACTCGGCGTCCAGGGCCGAGGTGGCTTCGTCCAGGATCAACACCGGCGCATCTTTGTACAGCGCGCGCGCAATCGCCAGCCGCTGGCGCTGGCCGCCGGAGAGTTGCATGGCGTTGTGACCGACGATGGTGTCGATGCCCTGCGGCAGCTCCGCAATCAGTGCTTCCAGATTGGCCGCGCGCAGGCATTCCAGGACTCTGGCGCGGTCCGTGTCCCGGCCCAGGGCGACGTTTGCTGCCACCGTGTCGTTGAGCATCAGCACATGCTGGCTGACCACGGCAAACTGGGCGCGCAGCGCGTCCAGGCTCCAGTTGCGCAGTTCCTGCCCATCCAGGTACACGGCGCCGGCGCTGAGTTCGGCAAAACGCGGCAGCAGGCTTACCAGAGTGGTCTTGCCGGACCCGGACGCCCCGACCAGGGCGACTGTTTCGCCAGCCCGCACGTCCAGGTTGAAGTGGTCGAGTGCCGCCACGCCTTTATCGCCATAAATGACGCAGCTGTCTTCAAAACGAATGTCGCCACTGGCGCGTGCGATGCGAAAGGTGCCGCCCTGTTCGGGCTGCGTCGTGGCCATCATGTCGAGGCCACGCTCCATCGCCGCCAGACCGCGTGTAATCGGGTTGGCCACTTCGGTCAAGTGCTTGAGTGGTGCAATCAGCATCA
>JAJAZK010000255.1 GCA_026785765.1 Rhodoferax sp.
GCTCTGTGCGGGTGGGATAAGGCCAGCGCGGCACTCTGCTCCGCGGCTGTCCTCCGGCCTTCGGGCGCCCCCTTTATGCCGCTGCGCAGAGCGCCCCACTGGCCTTATCCTGCAAGCGTGGTCTGCGTGCCGAGCGCAAACGACGCTACCCGCCAAGGAGGCTGGGCGGGCGGCTCAGCGAGGTAAAAAAGGAGCGGCGGGCACCGCCCGCTGCGGGTGACACGAGCGGAGGTGCCCGCCCAGCCTCATGGGCTGGCCAATGCCGTCACCCCAGTTCTAGTCTATCGAAAGAGGATCGGCATCAGGCAGCAGCGGGCGCGCCGTGCACGGGCAAGGCGGGAGAGGATTCAGGAACCCGGCACGCCGACCCGCAGCCGCTGCGCGCCCGGAATTCCCAGGTCTGGATGTACATGCCGCGCCACGAACCAGGCCGCCAGCAACAAACAACCACCCATGGCAAACACACCCGCCAGAGGCGTGAACTGCAACACCAGCCAGGCCATACCGGGCGTCAGAATTCCCGAAACATCGCGAAAGCTGGAGTACACCGCCGACATCTCGGTGCGCTGAGAGGGTTTCACTGCCATCAGGAACGGCAGCCCGGCGCAGACGTCGAGCAGCACCAGAAAATACGACGCCAGCACCAGCACCGCCACGGTCGCGACGGGAAACGGAGACACCAGCGCGCCGAGGATGAAAAGGCTGCCGCTGGCCAAAAAACCGGTGCGCACCGCCTCGCGCAGGGATTGGCGCTGCATCCAGCGCAACATCAACGGCGCCAGGAACAAGCCCATGTTCGCCAGCGAGCTGGCGAAACCGCCGACCTGCTCGCCCAAGCCACTTTGCACCGAGAAGATGCCAACGTAGACGACGTATACCCACCAGCCGCAAGAACGCAACACCGCAAAAAGCCAGCCCGCCACCAGCCGCGGCTGGCCAACGAAGCGGCGCAGGAACGCAAACGGGTTGGCCGATGCGCGCGCGCTTTGGACACTGACCCGGCCATTGCTCAGGCCGAGCTGCCAGAACGCCGCCATCATCGTGCACGCCGCCAGCCCGACGATGACGAAGGGACCACCATGCCAAAAGCGCAACAGCACCACGCCGAGCAATGGGCCGACGGTCCAGCCGATGCCGCCGAACACCAGACGCAGCGACTCCAGACGGGCAAAGTCGCTTTTGGGCAAGTTGGCCAGCACATAGGCGTTGAAGCAGACAAAAACGACTGCCGTCCCCATTGCATGGCACAGCAGCGCCGCCGTCGTGAATTTTCCGCTGGCAATGCCAAAACCGGCCGAAACCACGAACAGCAGGACGCCAAACGAATAGACGCGGCGGCGCGACAAATGGCGCGCCAGCATGGGAACACACAAGCCGGTCAGCAGCGACACCAAACCAACCGCAAAATACCATTTGGACACGACGACGGCGTCGCCCCAGGCGCGGTACATCAGCAACGGATACACCGACAACATGATGCCGCGCACCACCGCCTCGATACCCCCGATCAGGGCAAACGCATGAACCCCGGGGGTCGCGGTGCGGCGCAGAAAGTGTGGCAGAGACAAGTCGGGGAGCACGAAGAGGCAAAACTGTCGTGGTGCCTACAGTATCGCACCCGACAGACAGGCACTCCGCAAACGGCCATTCACACGCAGCAACACTCATCTGGCGGGTACTGCCTACACTGGACTCATGCCCTGGCACGCCCGACTTCAGCTTGACTACCGCCTCGAATCCGCCCGTACGGTTGCCCGGTTCCAGCACAGCGGGCCCTTGCGCATCTTGCAAAGCCTGTACCCGGAGGGCGATGCGGTTTGCCACAATGTGCTGGTGCACCCGCCCGGTGGACTGGTTGGCGGTGACACGCTGGAGATCTCGGTTGAGGCGGCCACTGGTAGCCATGCGCTGCTGACGACTCCCGGAGCCACCCGCTTTTACCGCTCAACCGGCGAGGCCGCACTGCAACACACCCGGATCCGGGTGCAGCAAAACGCGCGCGTCGAGTGGCTGCCGCTGGAGGCGATCTGCCACTCCGGTTGTCGCGCAGAGAACCGCTTGCAGTTGGACCTCGCCCCGGGCGCAGAACTGCTGGGCTGGGACGTGACCGCGCTCGGCCTGCCCGCCGCCGGCCAGCCCTTTAACCACGGCGACTTCGTGCAACACATCGGCATGCCGGGTGTGTGGCTGGATCGTGGACGTCTGGCGGCCGGTGACACCGTGTTGCTTGACAGTCCGCTGGGGCTGGCGGGCCAGCGCTGCCTGGCATCGATTTTCTTCTGCGCCGGGACGCCGCTGGAACGCACACGCCGCCAACATGCCCTGGACTGCGCGCGCGAAGTGTTGCAGGCGCACCCGCTGGTCAACAAGGCCGGCGCGACCAGTCCCAACAACCAGGTGGTCGTGGCACGCGTGCTGGCACCGCTGGTTGAACCCGCCATGCAACTGCTGCGCCAGGTCTGGAGCGCGTGGCGCCGGGAGCTGTGGCAAATGCGGGCTGCAACGCCGCGGATCTGGTCAACCTGACAAAGGCCCGGGCTCTGATCGGCGTCCGTGTACGAGCCTTACGCTCGAAGACCGTGCAGCTCAGATCGACACCAGCTGACGCACTCCATTGGCCTGCATATCCGCGCCCTGGCCACGCGCGATGAACTCGCCGCGTTGCATCACCAGATAGTCGTCGGCGAGTTCCTGCGCAAAGTCGTAGTACTGCTCCACCAGCAAGATGGCCATCGTGCCGCGATCAGCCAGCATACGGATCACGCGGCCGATGTCCTTGATGATGCTTGGCTGTATGCCTTCGGTCGGCTCGTCCAGGATCAGCAGGCGCGGGCGCGCCGCCAAGGCACGCGCTATCGCAAGCTGCTGCTGTTGCCCGCCCGAGAGGTCACCCCCGCGTCGGCCCAGCATCTGCCGCAATACCGGAAACAACTCATACAACTCAGGGTCGATCGGCGTACCTGCGCTTTTGGTCGCAAGGCCCATGCGCAGATTTTCCTCGACCGTGAGCCGCGCAAAAATCTCCCGGCCCTGCGGCACGAAACCAATCCCGGCACGCGCCCGCTCAAACGGCGGTGCACCAGACAGGGGCTTGCCGTCAAAAGTGATGCTGCCGGTTCTGGTCGGAACCAGGCCCATCAGCGCCTTCAACAACGTGGTCTTGCCCACACCATTGCGCCCCAGCAGTACCGTGACCTTGCCTAGCTGTGCCTGCAGGCTCACGCCACGCAGGATGTGCGAGCCGCCGTAGTACTGGTGCAGACCCTGCACGTCCAGGACGGGCAGGGGTCTATCGGCCAAGGTACACCTCGATCACCCGTTCGTCGGCCTGGACCTGGTCCAGCGTACCTTGCGCCAGCACCGCACCATCACACAACACCGTGACGATCTCGGAGATGGTGCGGATGAAACCCATGTCGTGCTCCACCACCATCAGGGAGTGTTTGCCCTTCAGGGTGAGAAACAGCTCCGCCGTGCGCTGCGTTTCTTCATCGGTCATGCCGGCCACGGGTTCGTCGAGCAGCAGCAGCTTTGGGTCCTGCATCAGCAACATGCCGATCTCCAGCCACTGCTTTTGCCCGTGACTCAGTGTGCCTGCGGGCCGACCAAGCTGTCCGGCCAGTTGAATCGTGTGCAGCAAGTCCGCCAACCGGTCACTCTGCGCTGAGTCGAGACGAAAGAACATCGAAGCCGCTACGCCCTTGTTGGTCTTCTGCGCGAGTTCGAGGTTCTCGAACACCGTGAGCTGCTCGAACACCGTCGGCTTCTGGAACTTGCGCCCGATGCCTAGCTGCGCGATGTCCGATTCGCGGTACTGCAACAGGTGTATCGTGCTGCCGAAGAACACGCTGCCCGCGTCAGGGCGAGTTTTACCAGTGATGATGTCCATCATGGTGGTTTTACCGGCACCGTTGGGCCCGATGATGCAGCGCAGTTCTCCGGGGGCGATATCGAGCGAGAGTTTGTTGATGGCCTTGAAGCCGTCAAAACTCACACTCACATCCTCCAGGTACAGGATACGGCCATGCGTGACGTCCACCTCACGCGATGTCACGAGGCGTGAAAAGCCTGCAGCACGACCGCCGGACTCGGTGTCGCCCGGGCGTGTTGACTGGGCGGCCTGGCTGCGCTCCAGCCGACGCGCGCCTTCGTCCAAAAGATCGGGTGTCATGCGCTGTGCCCGATGCGCCTTGCCACCCGCCTCGCCCAGCCTCGCAGGGGACGCGGAACGACCCGGTACGACCTGCCCTCGCTCACGTTTTCTCCCGTTTCAGCTTTTGCACCAGACCCATAACGCCATTCGGCAGAAACAGCGTGACGGCAATGAACAGCGCCCCCAGAAAGTACAGCCAGAACTCCGGGGCAGCTACCGTCAACCAGCTCTTTGCGCCACTCACAAGGAAGGCGCCAACAATCGGCCCGATCAGCGAAGCACGCCCACCGACTGCCGCCCAAATGGCGATCTCTATCGAATTGGCAGGGCTCATTTCCCCTGGGTTGATGATGCCGACCTGGGGCACATACAGGGCGCCGGCCACGCCACACATAACGGCCGAGATGGTCCAGATGGTCAGCTTGTACCCAAGCGGGTTGTAGCCAGAGAACATGACACGCGACTCGGCGTCGCGGATTGCCTGCAGGACGCGTCCGAACTTGCTCGCGACCAGCCACTTGGCAAACAGATAAAAACCCAGCAACGTCAGGCCGGTGAGAACAAACAGCGTCATGCGCATCGTAGGTGTCGCAATCGGAATGTCCAGAATGCGCTTGAAATCGGTAAACCCGTTGTTGCCACCAAATCCGGTTTCATTGCGGAAGAACAACAACATGGCAGCGAACGTCATGGCCTGCGTGATGATCGAAAAATACACACCCTTGATACGCGAGCGAAACGCGAAGTAGCCGAAGACGAAGGCAATCAGTCCAGGCACCGCCACGATCAGAATCAGCGTCGCCACGAAGCTGTCGCTGAAGGTCCAGTGCCAGGGCAGTTCCTTCCAGTCCAGGAACACCATGAAGTCCGGCAAGTCACTCTTGTAATTGCCGTCGCGCCCGATCTGGCGCATCAGGTACATGCCCATCACATACCCGCCGAGCGCAAAAAACACGCCATGGCCGAGGGACAATATGCCGGTGTAACCCCAGATCAGATCCATCGCCAGAGCGCAGATGGCGTAACACATGATCTTGCCGAGCAGGGCGACGGCGTAGTCGCTCATGTGGAACATACTCCCGTCCGCAACCCACAGGTTGAGCAGTGGCGCCAGCGCACACACGGTGATCAGGGCGACGATGAATGCCGTCCATCCCCTGGCAGTCAGGACCGGCGAGCGCCCTGGCAGGACGATCTGCGGCGACGCGTTGCTGTCGCTCGCTGGCGTGCCTTCGTGCTGCGCGTTGCCGCGCTGGGCGCCTTCGGGCGGCTGGGCGGTGCTCATACCTCGGCACTGCGCCCCTTCATCGCAAAGATGCCCTGCGGGCGCTTCTGGATGAAGATGATGATGAGAACCAGCACGGCGATCTTGGCCAGCACGGCGCCGGTCCAGCCTTCAAGGAACTTGTTCAGGATGCCAAGGCCCATGGCAGCATAGACCGTGCCCGCAAGCTGGCCAACCCCGCCAAGCACCACCACCATGAAGGAGTCCACGATGTACCCCTGGCCCAGGTCCGGCCCGACGTTGCCGACCTGGCTCAGGGCGCAGCCAGCCAAACCGGCAATACCCGAGCCGAGTGCAAAGGCGTAGGTGTCGATGCGCGCGGTGTTGACACCCATACATGCCGCGATCGGGCGATTCTGCGTGACCCCGCGCACAAAAAGCCCCAACCGCGTCTTGCTGATCAGGGCGGCCACCGCCAGCAACACGACAATCGCAAAGGCGATGATGACCAGGCGGTTGAAGGGAATTGACAGGTTGCCCAGCACCTGAACGCCGCCACTCATCCAGTAGGGGTTCTCGACCCCCACGTTTTGCGCGCCAAAGATACTGCGTACCAGCTGCATCAGCATCAGGCTGATGCCCCAGGTTGCCAGCAGCGTCTCCAGCGGGCGACCGTACAGGAAGCGGATCACGCCGCGTTCCAGCGCCGCACCCATCAGTGCGGACGCGGCAAAAGCCACCGGAACCGCCGCCAGCAGATACCAGTCGAAAGCGTTCGGCAGGTACTTCTGAAACACACCTTGCACCACGTAGGTGGCATAGGCGCCAATCATCATCAGTTCACCATGGGCCATGTTGATCACGCCCATCAAACCGTAGGTGATGGCCAGCCCCAGCGCCACCAGCAGCAGGATCGAGCCCAGGCTGATGCCGCTGAAAATCGCGCCCAGCCGGTCGCCCCAGGCCAGCGCGGCCTCTACGCTGCGCAGCGTAGAGGCCAGAGCCGCCTTCACCTCCGGATCGGTCTCCAGTTTGAGGCGCTCCAGCAGCAGCGTCTTGGTGCTGGCCTGGCCGCTTTGCGCCAGCAGGTTCGCAGCCAGCAGGCGCTTGGCTTTGTCGGAACTGCCCAGCAGCACCGCCGCACGGATCAGGCCAAGTTGCTCCTTGAGCTGCGGGTTTTGCTCCGCCGCGTAGGCCTTTTCGATCAGGGGCAACCGCGACTCATCACTTTCGCCCTGCAACACCTTGATGCCTTCGCGGCGCAGCTTCTCGTCCTTGGAGAAAAGCCGCAGCGAAGCCAGCGCAGCATCGAGTTCGCCACGCATGCGATTATTGTTTATGACGTCCTCGGCACCTTCGGGCACCTCTGCCGCAGCGCCAGTCAACAGGTCAAACCCCTTGCCGTCGCGCACGATGAACAGCTTGTCGCCAGCCGCCTTGACCGCATCCTCGGACAGCGCCTGCAGAAAAGCAGCCGTGCGGTCGTCGGCCTGGACCAGGGCCTTGTTCAGCGCCTCAATGCGGGCGTCCGTCTCGCCGATTGCGATGCTCCTGGCGTCGTCTGCCGTCAGGGCGAGGGCAAACGGCCAGGACAATATGGCACAGGCGAATAAGAGGAACCGTATCAGCATGCAAGAGGGAGGGAGGTTGGGCGAGCTGTTAACGCCCAGTCGACACCGTCTTGACAACGGCCGCTGCGCCGATGTCAAGAGGTCGGGTCATGTCCGACGCCTACTTCTTCGCGGGTTCGTCAGGCTTCTTGTCGTTGCCTTCGATGTACGGCGACCATGGCTTGGCTTTCACCGGACCAGGTGTCTTCCAGACCACGTTGAACTGGCCGTCAGCCTTGATTTCGCCAATGAACACCGACTTGTGCAAATGATGGTTTTTCTCATCCATCTTCGAGGTGATGCCGCTGGGCGCCTTGAACGTCTGGCCAGCCATCGCCGCGATGACCTTGTCGGTATCGGTGGACTTGGCCTTCTCGACCGCCTGCTTCCACATATTGATGCCGATGTAGGTGGCTTCCATCGGGTCGTTCGTCAGCGCCTTGTCCTTGTGGCCCGCAATACCCTTGGCCTTGGCATACGCCGCCCACTTCTTGATGAACTCGTCATTGGCCGGGTTCTTGATGGACTGGAAGTAGTTCCAGGCAGCCAGATGCCCCACCAGCGGCTTGGTGTCCACACCGCGCAACTCTTCCTCACCCACGGAGAACGCCACCACCGGCACATCCTTGGCCTTCAGACCGGCGTTGCCCAGCTCCTTGTAGAAAGGCACGTTGGAGTCACCGTTGATGGTCGACACGACAGCGGTTTTGCCACCGGCGGAAAACTTCTTCACATCGGCCACGATGGTCTGATAGTCAGAGTGACCAAACGGAGTGTATTTCTCGTCGATATCAGCGTCCTTCACGCCCTTGGTCTTGAGGTAGGCGCGCAGGATCTTGTTGGTGGTACGCGGGTATACGTAGTCGGTACCGAGCAGCACCCAACGCTTGGCGCCGCCGCCCTCTTTGCTCATCAGGTAGTCCACTGCAGGGATCGCCTGCTGGTTCGGGGCTGCGCCGGTGTAAAACACGTTCTTGGAAAGTTCTTCACCTTCGTACTGCACAGGATAGAACAACAGTCCATTCATCTCTTCCACCACTGGCAGCACCGACTTGCGCGAGACCGAAGTCCAGCAGCCAAAGATCACCGCTACCTTGTCCTGACCCAACAGCTGCTTGGTCTTTTCAGCGAACAGCGGCCAGTTGGAGGCTGGGTCAACAATCACCGGCTCGAGTTTTTTGCCCAGCACGCCGCCGTTGGCGTTGATCTCGTCAATCGCCATCAGCACCGTGTCTTTCAATACGGTCTCGGAGATGGCCATGGTGCCCGAGAGGCTGTGCAGGATACCGACCTTGATGGTGCCGCCGCTTTGCGCAACGGCAGCACCGGTGAGTCCAAAGCCCAGGGCAATGGACGCTGTAATAAGTTTGAGCTGGACCCGACGATGCATTTTTTTCTCCGGTGGATAAACGACAACCGCAAATTCGGTCAATCCACTCACGCAAGGCTCGTGCCATTGCAGCGTGCACCTTTGCTGCGGCGCAATGTGAGCCCGGTAGCCTGCTGTCGGTCACTGCGCATGCACCGGAATGCGGCGTCCCGGCGCACCGGCATGCGGCATCTAGCACTGCACGCACCGCGGTGGATGGGAATTGGGTGGCACATGACTTGCATCACAATTGCTGACGCACGCCACTGCTCGGCCCGACACAGAGAATCACAATGGAACTGACTCCCAGGGAAAAAGACAAGCTGCTGTTATTCACCGCTGCGCTGCTCGCTGAACGGCGCCGGGCGCGCGGGCTCAAACTGAACTACCCGGAAGCGGTCGCGTTTATCAGCGCCGCGGTGATGGAAGGTGCACGCGACGGCAAAACGGTGGCGCAGCTCATGAGTGAGGGACGCACCGTATTGACACGGGCCGACGTGATGGATGGCATCGCCGAAATGATTCCGGACATTCAGGTTGAAGCCACCTTTGCGGACGGCACCAAACTGGTGACGGTCCACCAGCCCATAGTCTGACTGCGCACAGTCGCCTCCCACCACAC
>JAJAZK010000256.1 GCA_026785765.1 Rhodoferax sp.
AACACCTTGTCCAGCGTTACGGGATAGTCCCGCACACGCACGCCACAGGCGTTGTAAACCGCATTTGCCAATGCTGCGCCAGCGCCGCTGATGCCGAGTTCGCCAACGCCCTTGATCTTCAGAGGGTTGGCCTTGTCGTCGACCTCGTCGAGAAACACCGCCTCGATGAGCGGGATGTCGGCATGCGAAGGCACGTGGTACCCGGCCAGGTCGTTGTTGACGAAGTAGCCGTGGCGCGGGTCGACCATCGCTTCTTCATGCAGCGCTGCCCCCACCCCCCAGATCATGGCACCAGTGGCCTGGCTGGTGGCGGTCTTCATGTTCAGGATGCGACCGGCCGCGAAGACGCCCAGCATGCGCCGCAGACGGACCTCGCCAGTGTAGGCGTCCACCGCAACCTCCGCAAAGTGCGCGCCATACGACTGTTGCGAAAACTTCTTCGCCATGGCCCCGGGCTGGATCTCGCCGTTGGCTTCCAGCCCCAGCGTGCCGGCCAGCGCGCCCAGGGTCTCGCTTTTGCCCGTCGCCGATACCCGACCCTGCGCGAACTCAGCCGCCGCCGGGTCCACCCCCAAGCGCCGCGCCAGGCTGTCGCGCAGGTTGGTGCAGGCGTCGAACAGGCCCGAGCCGGCGCTGGCCGCACCGAACGACCCCCCGGAACCCGGCGTCTCGGGAAAATCGCTGTCGCCCAGCAACATGCGCACGCGGTCCATGGGCAAGCCCATCATCTCGGCCGCTACCTGCGTGAACACGGTGTAGCTGCCGGTGCCGATGTCGGTCATGGACATGCGTACCGTCAGCAGGCCTTGCCTGTCGAGAGCGACGCTGCACTTCGACGGCAGCAGCAGGTTGCCGCGGGTCGACGCCGCCATGCCCATGCCGATGAGCCAGTGTCCCTGCCGCGTCTTGCCCGGCACAGCCTGGCGTTCGCGCCAGCCGAAGCGCTGCGCGCCCTGCCGCAGGCAAGCCGCGAGCTGGCGCGACGAATACGGCAGCTGTTTCTCGGGGTCGAGCGCAGGCTCGTTGCGCAGGCGCAGTTCGACTGGATCGAGCCCGAGCTTCTCGGCCAGTTCGTCCATCGCCTGCTCCAGCGCCAGCAAGCCGACGGCTTCGCCGGGGGCGCGCGTGGAGTCGGCCACCGGCAGGTCAAGTTTCACCAGGCGGTGCGTGGTCAGCCGGTTCGGTGCCGCGTACAACGTGCGCGTGGCCATCGCGGTGGGTTCGCAGAAGTTGTCGAAGCGCGCGCAGTGCTGCCAGGCTTCGTGGCCGATGGCCATAAGCCGCCCATCGGCAGTGGCGCCCAATCGCACCCGCTGCACAGTCTGGCTGCGGTGGGTAGTGAAGTGGAACATCTGCTGGCGCGTCAGCGCGGTCTTCACCGGTCGCCCGAGCTGCCGCGCTGCCAGCGCCGACAGCATGACGTCACCGTACACCGGCAGCTTGCCGCCAAAACCACCACCCACGTAGCGGCTGACGATACGCACCTTGTCGGGCGCGATCTGAAGGGTGTTGGCCACCGCCTGTTGCGCGCTTTCCAGCAACTGCGCTGCGCAGTGAACGTGCACGCGGCCGTCTTTCCAGTAGGCCAACGTGGCATGCGGCTCCATCGGCGCGTGGATGTGGAACGGCGTGGTGTAGGTAGCGTCCACCTGCACGGTAGCCGCCGCGAAGGCGCCAGCGAAATCGCCGACGGCGCTATCGGTCCTGGCACCTTGTTCCACCGAATTGTCGGGCGGCTTCTCGGCCAGCGCCAGCTTCGGCTTGAGTTCGTAGTCGCCGGACTCGGCGGCATAACGTACCCGAACGAGTTGCGCCGCGGCGCGCGCCTGCTCGAAGCTCTGTGCCACAACGAATGCAACTGCCTCGCCGTGGTAGCGGACCCGCGTGCTGCCCATCTGCGGCGTGGCGCGCGCGAAGCGATCCTTGGCGTCCAAAGGACCCCAGGCTCCCTGCTTTGGCGCGTTGTGATGGGTGTAGACCAGCAGCACGCCAGGCGCTTGCTCAGCCGCGCTGGCGTCGATCTCGGCAACGCTGCCTTTGGCAATGGTGGCGCCGACGATGAAGCCATAGGCGGGATTGGCAGCCTCGCGCACTTCATAGGCGTAGGGCGCCTGTCCGGTCACCTTCAGGCGTCCGTCGACGCGGTCGAGCGGCTGGCCGATCAGGCCCTGGCGGTTGTCGTCGATCGCATTGCGCGGGGCGGGCTGGTTCATGTTCATGGTCATGGTCCTTCAGCGTGGGTTCAGGAACCGGTGGCTTCAGCCACGGCAGCGGCCAGCGTGCGCCGCAGCAGCGGGATCTTGAAGTCGTTGTGGCCGTGACCGCGTGCCCCCGCCAGCAACGCGTCCGCAGTGGCCGTCAGCGCTGCGCCGTTGCGTGCCGACGAGGCGCCAGCACCCGCCAGTGTGGCCTCGGCAGCCTCCAGGCGCCAGGGTTTGTGCGCCACACCGCCACAGGCCACGCGTGCAGAGCGGATGCGGCCGTCGGCCACCTCAACGATGGCCGCCACCGATACCAGCGCAAAGGCGTAGGACGCGCGGTCGCGCACCTTGCGGTACACATGCTGGCCGCGCACCGGTGCAGGCAGCGTCACGCCGGTGATCATCTCGCCCGGTCGTAGAACCGTTTCGATGTGCGCGGTGTTGCCAGGCAGGCGGTGGAAGTCGGCGATCGGTATGACGCGTGCGCTGCCGTCGGGGCGCAGGGTCTCCACCTTGGCGTCCAGCACGCGCATTGCCACGGCCATGTCGGAGGGGTGCACGGCGATACAGGCCTGGCTCTCGCTGACATCAGTGGTACCGAGTATTGCATTCATGCGGTTAAAGCCCCCCAGCGCCGAGCAGCCCGACCCCGGCAGACGCTTGTTGCACGGCCGGGCGAGGTCGTAGAAGTAGTTGCAGCGCGTGCGTTGCAACAGGTTACCCCCCGTGGTGGCGCGGTTGCGCAGTTGGCCCGACGCGCCGCTGAGCAGCGCGCGGCTCAGCACTGCATAGTCGGCCCGGATACGCGGGTCGTTTGCCAGGTCGGCGTTGCGCACCATGGCGCCAATGCGCAGGCCGCCGTCCGCCGTCGGCTCTGTGCGCGCCAGGTAACAGAAATAGAACTGCACCATGGTGCCCAGCCGTGATCGTCGATCAGTGTCAGCAGTTTTTCAACGATTGGCTTCATACTCACACCTTGCCGCCGCCGCGGTAAGAATTTCGCATGGAGGATGAGGCAGCGTGAAGGGTCAGCTATCTGGCCGCGTCAGAACCTGGTAGTCGATGGGTTTAAAACTTCCAGGGTTGGAGTTTTCAGCGGAGCATGAAGTCAATCCGCACACCATGTCCATGTCGGCCCTCAATTCGATAAAGTCGCCCGCAGACGAAACCGGCACCTTCACCGACACGCCTCCTTCGGAATCGAACGCCAAGTTCATGAAAATATTGAAGGTAGTGGAAATCTGGTGCGGGTCGATGCCAAACTCTTCCATCGACACGTCTAAGTTCTCGAGGCAATTGGGATGATGTCCTTGGTATTGGTAAAGAATCTCGAACATTTTCTGATTACAGGGTGTCAGCAGAAAGTCGTGTCGCCCCACGGTATCGGCAACGATCGTAAACATGGAGCGGTTGTCGTTGGCATACAGCACGTTGCCCTTCGTCATGTATATCCTTCCGGCGTAGTCGATAGTTCTGCCGGATGACAGGCTGCACGAGGACTCGCCATCTTTGAAAGCGAACAAATCTGCTACCTGCTGCCCGAACGGGTCCGTCACCCGCAGGACCTGGCCTCTGGTTATCTTGAACGCGCGGCCGCTTTGCGGCGGGATGCGCTCCACCTGGTTCCGTGGTTCAAACAGCATCGCCTGCCCCTGATTCGCCCGGTCGAAACGGACATTTCCATTCAGCCGAATGCGCCATCCCCGAATACTGGCGCGCCTCGGACTTTTCACCGAAGCCAGCGAGGTTCGGATTGATGGAGCCTCGTAGCGCAATGTCCCTATCGCATGGCTTCGGCGCGCGGCGGGAAAGTCGGGATGCGGCAGGGCTCAATCCCACCACGAAGAATGCCCGGCCCGAAACACTGAAAGAAAAATCCGGACTCGCGGGATCGGAGCTGACAGTCGCATCCCATTCAAATTTCAGTTGATCATACGCATGCACCGCCCGTAGCTGCGCCCACATGCCTTGGGAAAACTGCCCCTCCCTATCGAAGGCGCAGTTGAACATTGCAATAAAAGTGACCGGTGTAAGACCCGGTTCGGCGAATTCCCGAGAAAACGCCAGGAGGTCAGCGCATAACTCTGGCGCGTTGGCATCTCCCAACACGCCATAGTGGCCGAAACGAACCCTGCCTTTGTTGAAGGCAGAGCGCGCTCCGACGCAGGGGAAGGTCGGGTTTTGCATATAGGCGGTGAATCGGTTTGCCATTTGGTTGCGATGGGCTGGAGCAACTGGCGCGTAAATGTGGCTCATAGTGCGGACGGTTGTCGCGGTGGTTGTGAAGCAGCTTGAACCATAACGGCCAATACTCCCGGCTGTCGAAGTCCTGTTGCCCGCCGCATTGCGGACGGAAGCGGGTCGCAATGTAGGAAAAGTACTGCCTGCAAACGCTGCCTGACGCAGCACCTGAACCTGTAACGCAACTCCAGGCAAGTGGCCGCTGGCCCGTGTCGAAGAATGCCTATCTGACTGTGAGCAATCGTCCTACAGTACGCCTCAAACGTCTAACTAACATGGATAGTCCATTAACTCAGGAGGAATCAAAATGGCTGTTCAACCGACCCGTAAGAAAGACGCATGTGACTTGCTGGACACTGACCACAAGGCGGTTCACGCAATGTTCAAGGAGTACGAAACACTCGCTGGTTCAAGGGCCAAAAGCGCCACCGCACGCAAGCAGGAACTGGCCCGGGATATTTGCGCGGCACTGACTGTCCATGCGACGGTCGAAGAAGAAATCTTCTATCCCGCGGTACGAGCCGCGATCAAGGACGATGACCTGCTAAACGAGGCCGAGGTAGAGCATGCGAGTTGCAAGGATCTCATTGCTCAAATCGAGTCGAGCGATAGTGCCGACGACAGGCTGGATGCCAAAGTGACCGTACTGGGTGAATACATCGACCATCACGTCAAGGAAGAGCGCAATGAGATGTTCCCAAAGGCGCGGGCAGCGCGCGGCTTGGACTTGGTTGCGATGCGCGATGTGATCGAAGCGCGTAAGGCCGAGCTCATGAACGAGCAAACGGTATGAAGGTTAATGAACTACCCGCGTCTGCGCAGGACAGGCAAAACCCCGGCACGAGTGAAACCGCGTATCGCCCCGGCGAAGGCAGTTCTTCGCCCGGGGGAAAAGACCGGGCCAGTTACGAACGCTACGGCAATTACGGACTGGTTGACCCACAGGAAAGCCCGGATGTAGATGGCACGCGCGACACAACTCGCGGTAACCGTACCCCAGTTCACCCTGATACGCCTATTCAAGAATAAGGGAGCCCAAATGCCTCAATCCAACAAGGATTCAAAGGGGGGTAAGACCCACTCCGATAACAAACCAAGGTCTGGCAGTCGATCGAGCGGCGCGGCGGCCGGACACAAGGCGCAGGGCCGCGCCACCAATTCTCCCATCGGACCGCAAAAGCACGGTGAGAAGAAAACTACCAACTAGACCAGCGAAAAGGGCACTAAAACTATGCCTCCGTTTCGGGCGAAGGGTTGGCCTCCAGCACTTCAGCCGTGAAGACCTCGAAAGTGCGGTGGCGGCGTGCCAGCGGCTACAGGTGCAAGGCGTCGGGCTCGCGCGCATCGCAGACGACGTGGCCCCTGAGCTGGCGCGCGCCACGATTGGGCCCGTGGCCTTGCTGGGCGCGTTCCAGCCCAGTACCGCTGTGCGACGAGCGCTGTCCGACCGCATGAATTGATTCATTCCCAAAACCTATGACGTAAAGAAACCTATGAAAATGCCTTTCAATCTGCGAGTGCCGCCTTTCGACGCCGATGCCATTAACGAAACGATCCGCAGCGCGCTGGCAGCGGCGGGGCTCGACACGAAGACGGGCCCGATGCGCGGCGTCGCCGACACCATCCGGCACGCGTTGTCCCCGGCGGGCATGCCGACGACGAAAGGAGGCGAGGTAGCGCCCGACAACGTGATCGATATCGTCGCGCGTGTCGTCGATGTACGACAGGACATTGACGCCGAGCGAGTTCGGCCGCCATCGATGGATGCACCGCAGGTTCCCGTCGGGGCGTTCGACGTCTGCAAATTTTCCAACGGTGCGGGCACCCGCGCATACAAGCTGTACGTGCCGGCTTGCGTCGTCGCGTTGCCGCCGGCGCTGCTTGTGATGCTGCATGGATGTACCCAGTCGGCGGACGACTTCGCTGCAGGCACACGAATGAACCGGCTGGCCGAGGTACACGGTTTCCTTGTGTTGTATCCCGAGCAGGCAACCAGCGCGAATCCGTCGAAATGCTGGAACTGGTTCAAGGCACAAGACCAGGTGCGGGACTCCGGCGAGCCCTCGCTGATCGCTGGCATCGTGCGTGACGTGGCTGCGCGCCACGGCGTAGACGCTCGCCGCATCTTTGTGGCGGGGCTGTCGGCCGGCGCCGCGATGGCCGTAATCCTTGGCGAGACGTATCCAGAACTGTTTGCCGGCGTCGGCGTGCATTCTGGCTTGCCATACAGCAGTGCGCACGACATCCCGTCCGCAATGGCCGCAATGAAGGGCGGCCGCAGCGGGCTCGCAAGCCTGGGGGCCGCGCCAAAGTCAGGCGCGAGACTACCGAGAAAGATCGCACAGGCAGTGCCGACCATCGTCTTTCACGGCGACCGGGATCACACCGTGCAGCAATCCAACGGCATCGAAATCGTCCGGCAGGCCAGGAATGCACATGCCGCATTCGAGGCAGATAAGGGCCTACACGACAGATTGGAGCGCGGTACTGCGCCAGGCGGCCGAAGCTTCAGCCGCACGGTACACGCCGACGCTGCGGGGCGGGCCTGCGTCGAGTCCTGGACCGTGCATGGTGCGGGTCATGCATGGGCCGGCGGCAGCGCGACCGGCTCGTACACCGACGCCAGCGGACCGGTTGCTTCAGCCGAGATTGTGCGTTTCTTCATGTCCCTGTCCCGAGCTGGAACGGCATGAAGCCCAGGGTGACCACGCGCGAATGTAGGAGGACACCGACAGGATCATGCGCTGAGTTTGCAGGGCGCAGTGCGCGTTTTCTGTCTAGCGGCAATCGAAAGCCCTATTAACCTTCTCTCACATTGCAAATCGGCAGTGTGAGCTGTAAGGACAGCTATTTCCATCCTTAATTTCGGAGTACTCGCATCATGAATATCATAATCTGGTTAATAGTCGGCGGCGTCATTGGATGGCTCGCAAGCCTGGTCATGAAAACAGACGGACAGCAAGGTATGTTTCTAAACGTGGTGGTCGGCATCTTCGGCGCGATGCTTGGCGGTTGGGTGCTGTCGCCACTGTTCGGGGTGTCCACCATCAACCAGAACAGCTTCAACCTTCCTGCCTTGCTGGTCTCGTTGCTGGGCGCCATCATTCTGCTGGCCATCGTGAACCTGATCCGTCGCGGCACGACACGTTGAACAAAGTAGTTCGGAAAGAAAAAATCATGACAAGCAATACGACTTCAGACAATCCCTCCACCAATGCCAATCGCGATCCACTGACAGGCGCGCCTGGTGCGCATCCGGTGGGAACCGGCGTCGGCGCGATGCTCGGCGGTGCCGCTGCTGGTGCCGCAACCGGCACGGTCGCGGGGCCGTTGGGGACGGTGATCGGTGCAGCCATTGGCGCGGTGGTCGGCGGACTCGCGGGCAAAGGTATTGCCGAGTCGATCGATCCTACGGCGGAGGACGCGTACTGGCGCCACAACTACAGCGACCGTCCCTACGTGGACAGCAAACTGTCCTACGACGACTATCGTCCGGCCTACGGCTATGGCGTAAGCGCCTATCAGGATCATGCGGGGCGCAAGTTCGAAGATGTCGAAGGCGTTTTGTCGCGAGGCTGGATCGAGGCGCGCGGCAAGTCCTCGCTGGAATGGGATGGCGCGAGAAGCGCGACACGCGACGCCTGGAACCGTGTGAGCGACACGGCGGAACGCGCCACACCGGGCGACTCTGATCGGGACGGCAAGTAGACCTCCTTCAACGGCGCGTTGCACTGCGCCCTGGCGCCGGCTTGTCTACCGACAGGGCTGGTACCAGGGCGTTGTCGTTTTAGCGGCTAGCGCGGGTCGTCAATGTTCGTCTGGCAATAAAGACTGACAGCTGCTGGGCTCCCAGGCTGTTCGTTCATCATGCCAGTCTATTCTTCTTTGGGGCCCTTGTTGGCGGTGGCCTTGGGAGCATCCTTCAGGGAGCCGAAGGTGTTTGCGTAAACCCACGTGAACTCCGCACCCATCAGGAATATCTGCGCCGAGTAGTACACCCACGCAAGAACGATGACCAAAGACCCGGCGGCCCCAAATCCAGAAGCGATTCCACTCTTTCCGATGTACAGGCCGATGAGGACCCTTCCCAGTGCAAATAGAACTGCGGTGGCAATCGCGCCAATCCAGACGTCATGCCATTGCACTTTTACTCGTGGCATGATTTTGTAGATAAGCGCAAATCCGACGGTGGTGACGAGCAAGTCAAATGCAAATGTGAGCACGTGGGCCAGCACCTCCCAGCCGCCGAGGAGCGGTTCCCACCATTTTCCCAGTGCAGCGACAGCTGTTCCCACGACCAATGAGACCATCAAAAGAAATGCGATTCCAAAAAGCATCCCAAAAGATAGAAAGCGCGCGCGCAGCAATGCCAACCAGCCGCCCGTCGCCCTTGCCGGAGCTCGCCAGATTCGGTCGAGGGCGTCTTGCAGCTCACCAAAAACACTGGTGGCGCCGACCAGCAGCACGACGATGCCGACAATCGTGGCCAGTATTCCTTCGGACGGCTCGCTGACGCTTGCGAGGATGCCCTCGATCGCCTTCGCGGTTTCCGGACCCATCAACCCTGCGATCTGCGCGAAAAGCGCGCCACGCGCAGCCTCCTGCCCGAAAACAAGGCCGGCCACTGAGATAACAATCAGAAGCATCGGGGCCAGGGAGAAAACCGTGTAATAGGACAACGCCGCTCCCATGCTTGGTGCATAGTCGTCGATCCATGCCGAGCCTGCCTTCTTCACAAGGGCCCACCATTCTTTCAAGGCAATTTTTTTGGTCATGCAATACCTTCGTTAGACAATCCCGCACTCGGGTTGGTTGCTCGCTGATACGCGACGGCCCTCTTCCTACGAATCATGTGCACGGGCGCAGCCGGACTTTGCCAATGGACTTACCGCTGTCTTAGGCGGTCAGCAACGATGCGGAACACCGCGCGATTCCAGCCCAAGCCGCAGTGGCTACCGGTGACTTCGATGTTCTCGGAGAGCCGACCTTGTCCTTTCTGGAGACATGCCTGCCACGGAACCACGCCGTCGGTACGACTGTAAATCGATGTCGTAGGCACGCGCGGCGCCGCTGCCAGATGCCGCGCCAACGCAGCGTTGAAAGGAGGCTTCTTTCCGTTGACCAGTCGGTACACCAATGTCGCATTGGTGTGGTTGGGTCTGCCTGCAAATGGCGTACCGATAGTGATTACCCGCCGTACGCGCCCGGCCAGGCGCTTGGCAACTTCCCGTGCATAGATACCGCCAAGGCTCCACCCAATCAAGCTGATT
>JAJAZK010000257.1 GCA_026785765.1 Rhodoferax sp.
GACCCGCTCTGACCTTGTTGAAGAACTGGCCGGACGCTTCGGCCAACTCACGCACCGGGATGCGGAGTTTGCCGTCAAGGCAATTCTTGACGCGATGAACGATGCCCTGGTTGCCGGGCATCGCATCGAGATTCGCGGCTTTGGCAGTTTCTCCATCAACCGGCGGCCGCCGCGGATGGGCCGCAACCCGCGCAGTGGCGAAAGTGTTGCGATTCCTGAAAAAAGGGTTCCGCATTTCAAGCCCGGCAAACTGCTGCGTGAATCGGTCGATCAGCGCACCGCTGAAATCGAGGCCGGCTCCGGAAAAGGCAAGCGTATTGCCTGAGCGAAACCCATGAAAAACCCTGTATGGCTGCTGAAGTGGATACTGAAGGCGGCCATTTTTTTTACCCTGTTTGCTTTCGCGCTGAACAACCAGCACGAGGGCAGCGTGCACTTTTTCTTCGGCAACCAGTGGCGCAGTCCGATGGTCCTGATCGTGCTTGCGGCGTTCGCAACGGGACTGGTGGTTGGGGTTTTGGGTATGGCGCCGTGGTGGTGGCGCCATCGCACTGCGACCCAACGCGAGCCGATAGTACAAGCGACGGCCGCCGGGCCAATGCGGGACCAGACAGTCGTGCCTCCGTCCCAGCATGGACTTTGATATCAGCTGGCTGCTGCTGGGCCTGCCAGTGGCTTTCGGTCTGGGCTGGCTGGCCTCGCGCTTCGACCTGCGACAGTTGCGCCTGGAAAACCGGCGTGCGCCAAAAGCCTATTTCCGGGGCCTCAATTTTCTGCTCAATGAGCAACAGGACCAGGCCATCGACTCTTTTATCGAGGCAGTGCAAAACGACCCGGACACGTCGGAACTCCACTTTGCCCTTGGCAACCTGTTTCGCCGGCGCGGGGAGTACGAACGCGCGGTCCGGGTGCACCAGCACTTGTTGTCCCGGGGTGACCTGAGCGTCGATGACCGGCATCGGGCGCACCACGCGCTGGCGCTGGACTACCTGCGGGCTGGTCTGCTCGACCGCGCAGAAGCGGCCTTGCTCAAGCTTGAAGGGACGCGCTTCGAGCCCGAGGCACGGTTGGCACTGCTTGCCAATTACGAGCGCTCGCGCGATTGGGAACACGCCGCCAATGTGGCGAAAAAGCTGGAGGACTCGGATCAGGGCAGTTTCTCCGGACGTCTGGCGCACTACCAGTGCGAACAGGCCCTGAGCCTGCTCGCCGCGCATGAAACAGACAGGGCGCGCGCGCTGATCGAGCAGGCGATGCAAGGCGCGCCGTCGGCGCCTCGCCCGCGCATATTGCTGGCGCAATTGCTGGCCCAGCACGGCCAGCACCAGGAGGCGCTGGCCATCCTGGGCAAAATCCGCGAACTGGCCGCGTCCGCGATGCCGCTGGTGGCACCTCTGCTGGCGCAGGGTGCCATCGCCGCCGACAAAGTCACCGAGGTTTTGGCAATGCTGCAGGCACATTACCTGGAGACACCATCCATCGATGTGCTCGAAGCCATCGTCACGCTGGAACAGCAACAGGGCGTGTCGTCGCAGGAGGCGCGCTCTTGGTACCTGCGCCACCTGGAACGCGAACCCTCCCTGGTCGCTGCCGCACACTGGATTGCCGGCGAGAAACTCGAACACGAGCAGTTCCACCCCCTGGTGCAGCGCGCCCTTGACCACGCGGTCAAGCCGCTCACACGCTACCGCTGCGCTGCCTGCGGCTTCGAGGCAAAGCAGCATTTCTGGAACTGCCCCGGCTGCCAAGCCTGGGACAGCTACCCGACGCGCCGGGTCGAGGAACTCTAAAACAGTTCGCACAAGTGGGCGCTATTGGCGGCCGCTCGGTCAACGCATACGCAGGGCACGCCGTTAAGGTGCTGGCGGTAATGAAACAACACGCCAAAAGTTCCCAACCCTGAACCCGCAAGGAGATAACCCATGTTGAAGAAGATTCTGGCCATCGTGGCCATGCTGTACGCCGTCGTGGCATTTGCTGCTGTCGATGTGAACAAAGCCACGGCTGCCGAGCTCGATGCGATCAAGGGCATCGGCCCTGGCATTTCCACCAAAATCCTCGACGAACGCAAAAAAGGCAACTTCAAGGACTGGAACGACTTCATCGAGCGCGTCAAAGGCGTGGGTGAGGCCAATGCCACCAAGTTCTCAGCCGCAGGTATGACGGTCGGTGGAGCCGCCTTCAAGGGAGTAGCGGCTGCACCTGCCGGGGCCGCGAAACCAGCCTCTACCGCTGCAGCAGCCGCCGAAAAGAAAGATCCGAAGGCAGAGGCGAAAATGAAGGCTGACGAAGCCAAGGCGAAAAAAGAGGCCGACAAGAAAGCCATGGAAGACGCCAGGAAAGCGACCGCTGCCAAGGCAGACGCACCCAAGGCTACCGCCAGCGCACCCAAGAAGTAAGCCCGGCGCTGCAGTACAAAAGGCCCGCATGCGCGGGTTTTTTCATGGCGGGCAGATCTTTTGAAATTGCCCCCATTGCCTGTCCAACTCGCCCACGCTGGCATGGACCAGCGCCACGTCGCCAGCCGCGGCCGCGCGTTCCAGCGATTCGGCCGCCTGCGCCATCGCCATCGCCCCGCTCATGCGCGAAGCGCCCTTGACGCGGTGGGCTATATTGGCAATGGCAGACAGTTCTCCCCGTACCAGCAGCGGGCCCAGCTCGGCAACGCTGGTGCGCATGCTCTGCATGAACGTAGCCAACACCGCGTCGATGACAGCGGTGTCGATGCCAAACAGATCCTGCAACGCGGCACGGGCAAATACCGGTTGCGCTATCGGATCAGTGGGGCGGTGCATGCGGCGGCCGGTGGCAATCAGCACGGGGTTGGCTGCAAATTTCGTTCGATCAGGGTGCGCAGCTCGGAAAGCTGGAACGGCTTGGTGACATAGGCGCGGGCACCGAGTGCGAGCGCCTGCTGCAAGCGTTCCGGCTCGGCACTGGCGGACAACATGATGAACGGCAGTTTGCACAGCAGCGCATCGGCCTGCAAGGCCGCCAGCACTTCAAAGCCATTCATACGCGGCATCATGAAGTCGCAGATCACCAGCTCCGGCTTCGTGCTCCGGATCGCTTCCAGTCCGGCGCGGCCATCGTTGGCAAAAAATACTGCATGTCCTTCCAATTTCAGGAAACGAACCAGGTTGTCGCGGATATGCGCCTCGTCTTCAATGATCAGGATACGGGCCATGGCGGTTAAGGTTTCAGGCCACCGGCAGCCGCACCGTGAACACGGTGCCACGCTGCGGATCACTGCGCACTCGGACTTCACCACCATGCAGATCCACCGAGTTCTTCACGATCGCCAGGCCAAGGCCCGTTCCCTGGATGCTCCCGACGTTGCTGGCACGGTGAAACGACTCGAACAGGTGGGCAATCTCGGTCTCTGGCACGCCAATGCCC
>JAJAZK010000258.1 GCA_026785765.1 Rhodoferax sp.
GACAACTTCTTGTCCACAGGTTCATGCGGAGACACGCGCACGTCGCAGGACAAGTCGGACAGGCGCCACTCGAACTCCAGGGCATCTTCCAGCCGGCGCAGGTCGCCCGACGGGTCGTGCATGTCCGGTTGCTGCACTTCGACGAAATGCAGGCGAATCACCGGGTCAATTTCGATGTCGTGCGCCTCTGCCGCCTTGCGCACCACCTGGCGGTGCACCTGGCTACCGGACGGCACGTCGATCACCACGTCACCCAGCAGCTGGGCCGAACACGACAGCCGCCGACCTTCCTGCATGGGCTGCGTCTTGCAATACTCTTCTTCAACAGTGCCAAACGGCGTCAGGTGTTCTGCGCGCGACTTGACCCCATGTTTGGCGAACTCACCCGTCGCCACCACCACCTGGCAGCGCCCGCAAATCCCACGCCCGCCGCACACCGAGTCGATATCCACGCCCAGCGAACGCGCCGCCTGCAGCACCGGCGTTCCGATGGGAAAACGCCCACGGCGCCCGGACGGTGTGAATACAACCAGGGCTTCCTTGTTACTCACGGCTTCCTTTCAGAACACAGGGGAGATGGCGCACGAAGTGTCGCGGCAGGCTGTTGTTCATGTTCTGCGACGGCGGCCGACCTCGCGCCGGCCGCGTCCCATTTCGCCATCCGCACCCATCACCGGGTCCGCGCGGAACTTGCGAATCCAGCGTGCGCAGTCGGGATCATGGCCCATCATCACATCGGCCGCCATGCAGGCGCGTATCACCTCTTCGTGCAACGGGTTGGTGATGGCCGAGGTCATACCCGAGGCGATTGCCATGGTCAGGAAACCGGAATTTATGCCGTTGCGCTCGGGCAGGCCAAAGCTCACATTGGACGCGCCGCAAGTCGTATTGACCTTGAGCTCGGTACGCAGCCGGTGCACCAGCGCCATCACCTGGACACCCGCCTGGTTGATGGCGCCAATCGGCATCACCAGGGGATCGACCACGATGTCGCAGGACGGGATGCCATAGTCGGCGGCACGTTGCACGATCTTTTTGGCCACTTCGAAGCGCACGTTCGGGTCCTGCGAGATGCCGGTTTCGTCGTTGGAAATCGCCACCACCGCCGCGCCGTACTTTTTCACCAGGGGCAGAACCGTTTCCAGCCGGTCCTCTTCGCCAGTCACCGAATTGACCAGCGCTTTGCCCTTGTACACCGCCAGACCGGCCTCAAGGGCGGCCACGATCGACGAGTCGATGGACAGGGGCACATCGGTGATGGCTTGCACCAGCTCGATCGCCCGGGCCAGCAAGGCCGACTCATCGGCGAGCGGGATGCCGGCATTCACGTCGAGCATGTGGGCACCGGCTTCGACCTGTGCCAGCGCGTCGGCAATCACCCGGCTGTAATCGCCCGCAAGCATTTCGGCCGCCAGAATCTTGCGGCCGGTCGGGTTGATGCGCTCACCGATGATCACGAAAGGCCGGTCAAAGCCGATGACGACTTCCCTGCTGGCGGAGCTGATGATGGTGTCGGTCACGCGAGTTCCTTCGGTACTTGAATTTCCTGGTCACGCCCCGGATACCAGGGCCTACGGCCGGCCAGTACACCCGACTTCTGGATGATCTCGGCCACGCTTTCTTCCTGACGGTAGGCCATCATATGGATGCCCGACACGCCCTTGATTTCGCGGATTTCCTGGATCAGGTCGATACACACCTGGCGGCCCTCGGCAGCCTGTTTTTCGGCCCCGGCCACGCGCCGGATGATGCTGTCCGGAATATGGATGCCGGGCACGTGGGTGCGCATCCATTCGCCGGCCTTGGCCGAACGCAGGGGCCCGACCCCGACCAGGATGAAGACCTTGCCGAGCAGGCCCAGGTCCTCGACCTTGCGCATGAACTCACGCAGGCGAGCGACGTCATAACAGTATTGGGTCTGGACGAACTGCGCACCGGCCTGCACCTTCTTGGCCAGACGCTCGGCGCGCCACTCGTAAGGCAGCCCGAAAGGATTGGCAGCCGCGCCAAAAAAAACGCGCGGCGCGAAGCTGATCTTGCGCCCGCTCTGGAACCGGTGCTCGTCGCGCAGCGTACGGCCAATCTCCAGCAACGACATGCAATCCAGGTCGAACACCGGCTTCGCCTGCGGATGGTCTCCGGCCTGCACACCGTCGCCGGTCAGGCACAACATATTGCAAACACCCATCGCCGCGCCACCCAGTATGTCGCCCTGGATGGCGATGCGGTTCCTGTCGCGGCAGGAGATCTGCATCACCGGCGCATAACCTTTGCGCGTGAGCAGCGCACACACCGCCAGGCTGGACATGTGGCAGTTGGCGCCGCTGCCGTCGGTGGCGTTGATCGCGTCGGCGTAACCGTCAAAGACCCGGGCGCGGCGGTATACATCCTCCGGATCGGCCGAATCGGGAGGGTCGAGTTCGGAGGTCACTGCAAAGGCGCCGCTGCGCAACACGCGCTCAAGGCGCCCAGGCGAGGTGTGGCCAGGCAAGATCGGCAGCGGGTAACCGGGTACCGGCTCGTCTTCGAACTTCACGCGGGTACCTTCGGTTTGTCGGCGCCTGCCTTGTCACGCGCCACCTTGAGCCAGGACGACTTGTCCTGCAGACGGCCGTCTACGGCGAACTGCACCACCTTGATCGCCTGTTTGCCCTCGACCATGCGCTGGCTGCCCTCAACCGCATCAACCCAGACACACCGCATCTCTGGCTTGACTTCGCAATTGCCATTCGCCCGCACACCGCCACACGGGCCGTTGCGCAGGTTCTTGGGGCAGTTCATCGGACACGACATACCGGTGGAACTGAGCGCACATTGCCCACACATCTGGCAATCGAACAGAAAACCCTTGACCAGCTTTTCCACACCGGCAACCGGCTTTTCCAGGCGCTGGTAACCGATTGCCTTGAAGACCGGGTGCAGAGCCACCAGCACACGCTCAAATGCGGCGTAAAAGACCTCCAGGCCGCGTGCATGGCGCACCGACCAGCCTCGCATGAAATACATCAGGCGCTCTCCGTCCCGCTTGGTGGAACGGCCCGGCCGGTCGGTTCTTCCAGGCCGTGTGAACGGATCAGCCGCAACAGGTCGTCGTCGGAATACTGCGCTTCGATACGCGCCGCCTCGGCGTTGGCTTCTGCCTGCAGCTCATCGCCGCAGCGGCGTGGCTCACTGCGTTTCCAGTCCGCCAAATAGGCGTCGGAGCCGGACTTGCCGGCACGCATGGCGGCACGGTCGACCGCCTCCTGGAAGCGGTGCGACAACTGCACCTTGGCGGTCTCCCGCCCGGACTTGACGAGTACCTGGGCTGGCACATCGCGCCAGGAAATCACGATCAGTTTTGCCAAAACATAACTCCTTCACTGGCACGGCGCAAACCGTGCGCCAATTCACCGTATCCGGTAAAACGATACTCAAACTCCAGCCCCAAACGTCCTGCCGCCGCGCGCGCGGCCTGCAACATTTCGGGCGTCTCCCGTTGCGCCAGATACACCAGGCGCCGGTAGTTGCCAAAGTACATTGGCAACAACTCCGGGTGCCGGTTGATGCCCAGGCCATGCATGACCAGCCGCTCGAAATGGGTGGCCAGGAAATCGGTCAGATAAAACGTGCCGGGCTCGGCGTCGGCGAGTTCGGCAAATGCCGCGCTGCCGGCAAAAAATTCATAACAATGCGCACCGGGCAAACGCTCCACCTGTTCTTCCTGCAACACCACATCCAGCAATCCACCAGTGCCGCAGTCGGCATAGGCTACAAACATCGACGCGAAACGACCCCGATTGGCCTGGATCTTTGCGCGCACCGCCGCCGGGATTTTTTCCGGCCGGTTGTGCAATTCCGCGGGAAGGCACTGCACTTCAAGGTGCGGCCACTGGTTGATGCGGCGCAGGGCCACAATCTCATGCGCCAGCGCCCCGCAGGCGATCACCAGGGTCGACGCACTCGCGCCCATGGCGGCTACGCCGTGACCTAACGCGCCGCGCGCCGCGCGGCGATCAGGGTCTTGGCGGTCTCGACGGCAATGCCGGCATCTCGGCAATAGGCGTCTGCACCCACCGCCTTGCCAAACTCTTCATTCAATGGCGCGCCGCCGACCAGCACGATGTAGTCGTCGCGCAGGCCTTTTTCCTTCAGCGTGTCGATCACCACCTTCATGTACGGCATGGTGGTGGTCAGCAGCGCCGACAGGCCCAGGATGTCGGGCTTGTGTTCTTCCAGCGCCGCCAGGTATTTCTCGACCGGGTTGTTGATCCCCAAGTCGATAACTTCGAACCCGGCGCCTTCCATCATCATGCCGACCAGGTTCTTGCCGATGTCGTGGATGTCTCCCTTGACCGTGCCAATCACCATCTTGCCGATCGGCTCGACACCGGTCTCGGCCAGCAACGGGCGCAGGATTCCCATGCCGCCCTTCATCGCGTTGGCGGCCAGCAGCACTTCAGGAACGAACAGGATGCCGTCACGAAAATCGACGCCCACGATGCGCATGCCTTCGACCAGCGCGTCGTCCAATACCCGGGCCGCCGACCAGCCGCGCCCGAGCAGGATGTGGGTGGCTTCCATGACCTCGTCGCGCAAGCCGTTGTAGAGATCGTCGTGGACTTGCTCCGTCAAGTCCTCATCACCCAAGGAGTTCAGGTCCAGATCGTCATCGAATTCTTCAGCCATGGTCTCAATCCTTGCCAAAACGGGCAGTGGCTCCCAACCGAACCTGCTCTCGCCAATGTGGCCGAAATGGTACGAGGCGGTCCCCGCGCCAACTGACGGATTAGCGACTTCAGGTTGTCGGCGCACGACATGCCTGGAGCGCATGTGGCGCATTCGTTCCAGGCATGTCGAGTCGTTGCAATCGCACTACCGGTCGCGCCCGGACAACCGCCGCCAACGCCCCTGCCTAAACTGACCGACTCGCAAACGAGTCACCGCACCTCCATGAACGTCCCACTCGAAGGTAAACCACATTACGTTCTCAACGCAAGCTGCGACAGCCGACTGGGCACCGTCGCCGCCGTGTCTGGATTCCTGGCGTCGCGCCAGTGTTACATCACGGACATGCAGCAGTTCGACGACGTCATCAGCGGACGCTTTTTCCTGCGTGCCACATTCTGGGGTGAACCGGGACAGACGCCGGCGATGGACATCCTGCGCGAGCAGTTCCAGAACGTGGCACGGCGCGAGGAGATGGAGTGGGCGATCTACGACGGCGACAAGAAGCCCCGGGTCCTGATCATGGTGTCCAAGTTCGATCACTGCCTGGACGACCTGCTGTACCGCCATCGCACCGGCGAGCTCAAGATGCAGGTCACGGCCGTAGTCTCTAACCACCCCGACCTGCGCAAACTGGTCGAAAACCATGGCATCGAGTACATCTACCTGCCGGTGACCACCGACTCCAAGCCACAGCAGGAAGCCAAACTGCTGGAGCTCGTGGCCAGCACCGACAGCGACCTGGTCGTGCTGGCGCGTTACATGCAGGTGCTCTCGAACGACCTGTGCCGCCAGCTACGCGGCCGCGCCATAAACATCCATCACTCCTTCCTGCCCGGCTTCAAGGGTGCCAAACCCTACCACCAGGCACACGAGCGTGGTGTCAAGCTCACCGGCGCCACGGCGCACTATGTGACAGCCGACCTGGACGAAGGCCCAATCATCGAACAGATCGTGGAACGTGTGGACCACACCTACACCCCAGACAAACTCGCCGCCGCCGGGCGCGATTCGGAATGTCGCGCGCTGGCCAACGCGGTGCGATTTCACATCGAGCACCGGGTGTTTTTGAACGGCGGGCGCACGGTGGTGTTCCGCTGACCGTGTCGAGATACTGCTGGCGCGAAGCAGTTCTATCGAACAATGAGCAGCTGTGGCAAGCTACGGTTCGTGCAACGAAATTGCTTGGGGATGAATATGGGTAGCCATCTTGAACTGCTTGAAGCCGAGGCATTAAAACTGACACCGGCGGATCGTTCGCATCTGCTGGAGCGGATTATTGCAAGCCTTGACGTCGACCCCGCGATCGAGAAGGAGCGGGAGCAGGAGGCCGACCGACGCGAAGCTCTGCTGGATTCTGGTGCCGTTGCGGAAGTCGCCGGTACCGACGCCATAACTCGGCTCCGGGCCAGACTTGCTCCGTCACTTATGTTCTCGACCCTGGCGCCGAGCAGGACATTGCCGGTGCTTTGGACTTTTACGTCGAATAAGCAGGAATAACCGTTGCACAGCGGTTTCTCGCCGAGTTCGAGCGGGCCGCGCAGAGCTTGGTTGAGCACCCCGGTTTTGGCACTCCAACAACAGGAGGTAGGCGAGTTTTCCCCTTGCGTGTCTTTCCCTGATCGGCGGTCTATCGAAATCTCGAGACAGGAATCCGAGTCATCATCGTCAGGCATCAGCACAGAAGGCCTGGATTTGGTGTGGCACGAATCTGAGTCTTTGCACGCAAAACGGCTTCAAGTCGCCGGGTCGCGCACCTCAAGCCGGATTTTGTCAATCCCGGCCAGGACCTCGGGTTCGAGCCGAGTTCCCCAGGCAGAGATGTTTTCGTCCAGGTGCGCCAGCGAGGTCGCGCCGATGATGGTGCTCGCCACACGCCAGTTGGTGTAACAAAAGGCCAGCGCCATCTGCGTCGGCGTCAGCCCATGCAAGCGCGCCAGCGCGTTGTAACGGCGCGCTGCGGCGAGACATTCGGCGCGGCCCCAGCGCTGTTTGCGTACCGACTCGTAACGCGCGACGCGGGCGCCCTGTGGTGCGTCCGGGCCGTCGGTGCCACCGGCGTCGTACTTGCCCGTGAGCAGGCCGACGCCCAATGGCGAATACGCGAGCAAGGACACACCCAGGCGGTGCATGGTTTCGTCAAGGCCGTTGTCCACCACGCGGTTGAGCAGGCAATAGGTGTTCTGCACCGACACCACACGCGGCAAGCCGTGCTGCTCGGCCTGCCGGACAAACTCGAACACGCCGTACGGGGTCTCGTTGGAGAGCCCGATGTACCGCACCTTGCCGTCCCGCACCAGTTGCGCCAGTGCCCCGAGCTGCTCCTGGATCGGCGTCTGCGAGGTCTCCCTGGCCGGGTCGTAATACAGGGAGCCGAAGGACGGGACGTGGCGCTCCGGCCAGTGGATCTGGTAGAGGTCGATCACATCCGTCTGCAGGCGTTTGAGCGACCCTTCGCAAGAGGCGATGATGTCGGCCGGCTTCATGGTCGGGCGAATCCAGGGCATGCCGCGACCGGGCCCGGCGACCTTGCTGGCCAGCACCAGTTTCTGGCGCGCTCCGGGCGTCCTGGCAAACCAGCGACCCATGATGCTCTCGGTCAGCCCAAAGGTTTCGGCCCTGGTGGGCACCGAATACATCTCAGCGGTGTCGACAAAGTTCAGTCCGAGCTCGAGCGAGCGCCCGAGAATGGCATGGGCTGTGGGCTCATCGACCTGTTCGCCAAAGGTCATGGTGCCCAGGCAAATCGGCGTTACGCGGAGGTCACTTTGACCGAGCTGTACAGGTTTCATGGGGTCGAGGCCTTGGGCGGGTTGGATCGGACCCAGTTTAAGGGCTCGCGCCGGTCAAGATGGAGCACCGCAGCGTTTGGCACCGGCCCCGCGCTTATTACAAGCCGCTACGCGCGCGCCCCGGCCGCCAGGGTATTGAGCCGGCTCGCCTGCCGCTCGGCACTGGGCGTGTGACCGAACAGATTGCGGTAACACTTGGAAAAATGCGGCGGCGACTGAAAACCGCAGGCGACGGCGATCTCCATGATCGACATCGCGGTTTGCAGCAGCAGTTCGCGAGCGCGGCGCAAGCGCATGTCCAGGTAATACCGCGTCGGCACCTGCCCCACATACCGCTTGAACAGGCGCTCGATCTGGCGCCGCGACACCCCGACGAGGGAGGCGATCTCGTCGAGTGACAGCGGCTCCTCGATGTTGGCCTCCATCAATGCCGCTGCCTCGATCAGGTTCTCGTGGAACAGGCCCACCCGCGCCTGCAGTGGAATGTGCTGGCGGTCCTGGTCGTTGCGGATGCGGTCCAGAATGAACTGCTCGGAGATTAACGGAGCGATGTCGCGGCCCTGCTGCTCCTTGATGATGTGCATCATCAGGTCCAGCGGCGCCACGCCGCCAGTGCAGGTGTAGCGGTCACGGTCGATGGCGAACAACTGGTCGGAAAACGTGACGCGTGGAAACTCCTCGCGCAGCGCAGACATGCTCTCCCAATGGATGACCGCCTTGTACTTGTCGAGCAGTCCGGCCTTGGCCAGGGCATAACCCCCGGTACACAGGGAGCCAAGCGATACGTGTTTGCGCGCCAGCCGGCGCAACACGGCCAGCAGTTCGGACGTGACGGCCCGCTCCACATGGATACCGCCTACTACAAACACGATATCGGCCACCCCGGCCGTGTCAAGTGCCACCGTCGGCGCCATCGCCAAGCCGTTGCTGGCAACCGCTGCGTTGCCATCCAATGTGGCCAGCACCCACTCGTAGGCCACACGTTTGGTGACCCGGTTGGCCATACGCAGCGCGTCCACTGCGCTGGCCAGCGCAATCATGGTGTAGTCGGGCAAGGTCAGGAATACGAAACGTTGCGTCGCCAGTGGCTGTCCCGTGTTCCTGGTTCGCTCTTGCATGGTGCTGGTGCCCGCTCAGGGTTGGTCTGCGCCGCGCGCTGGCAGGCCCAGACGCTGGCGCAACGAACGTCGGGGACCGCTGGCACCAAAGGTCTCGGTGATCCGGTCCAGCATGATAGCCAGCAGGACCACCGCCAGCCCGGACTCGAAACCCAATCCAATGTCCAGCCGCTGGATACTCGCCAGCACATCGTTGCCCAGGCCACCGGCCCCAACCATGGAGGCGATGATCACCATCGACAAGGCCATCATGATGGTCTGGTTGATACCGGCCATGATGGAAGGCAGGGCAGCCGGAATTTCGACCTTGAACAAAACCTGCGCTGGTGTACAGCCAAAGCTGATGGCGGCTTCGACCTGCTCCCGGTTCACCTGACGTATGCCGAGGCTGGTCAGACGCACTACCGGGGGCATGGCAAAAATCACCGTCGCCAGCACACCGGGTACCCGGCCCAGACCAAACAGCATGGCCGCCGGAATCAGGTAAACAAAGGCCGGCATGGTCTGCATGAAATCCAGCGTCGGGCGCACGATGGCCGCCGCCCGGTCGCTGCGCGCAACCCACAGACCCAGGGGCAAACCGATGGCCAGTCTGAGCAAGGTGGCAGCCAGAATCAATGCCATTGTCACCATGGTCTGCGGCCAGAACCCGGTGCCGGCAATCAGCACCCAGCAGGCGACACAGAACAGCGCGAACTTCCAACCCACGCGCCAAAAACCGACGGCCACGAACACACCGGCAATCAACCAGGCTGGCGCCGCCAGCAACAAATTCTCCAGACCCTCTGTCAGACGTTCCACGCCCGCGCCGAGTTGCTGCAACGCGCCCGGGTCGTTTTCGATCAGGCGCTTGACGCCGGCGTCCACCCACTCGCCCAGCGGCAGAAAGTCAGCCATGTTCGGCCGGCGCGTGGGCAAAGCGCTGCAACAACGACTTGTGGGAGACGGCGCCGAGGTAGACGCCCGCGCCGTCCACCACCGGCAGCGCCACC
>JAJAZK010000259.1 GCA_026785765.1 Rhodoferax sp.
GCCGCGCACATCGAATGCCCGGACCACGCTTTGCGCGTAAGCCTGGGCCGCGCGCCTGCGCACCCACCATGCGCGCGAGAACAAGCGGCTGCGCAGCCGCTCGGAGACCGCGTTCTCCCACACCGGAAGGTCGCCCACCACGCCCACACCGTGCCGGTCTTCCGGAATGCGCGCCACGCCCTGGGCCACCAGTGTTGCCGGATCGGATTGCCAGGGCCGCCCGAGCAGCGTGATGCTGCCGCTGCTGGCCTGCCGCGTCCCGCAAAGCAGTTCGGCCAGGGCTACCTGGCCGTTGCCCGACACGCCGGCGATGGCGACGATCTCGCCCGCCCGCAGCTCGAGCGATGCGCCGCGCAGGCAATCGCGTGCAGTTGGCGTACTGACCTGGCGCAGCGCACACACGGTGTCGCCGACGGCAGCCGCTTCATGGCGTTGTGGGGGTTCGATGGCGTGCCCGACCATCCATTGCGCCAACTGCGCCTGCGTCGTACTTGCCGCCGGCGCCTGGGCCACGAGTTTTCCGCCGCGCAGTACTGCAACGCGGTGCGATACGCGCAACACCTCGGCCAGCTTGTGGCTGATGAAGATGATGGACAGTCCCTGCGCCACCATCTGCGCCAGCACAGAGAACAGGGCTTCGCTTTCCTGCGGCGTCAGCACCGCCGTCGGCTCGTCCAGTATCAGGATGCGTGCGCCCCGGTAAAGCGCCTTGAGGATCTCGACACGCTGGCGCTCGCCCACCGACAACTGGCCTACCCGTGCGTCAGGATCGACTGCCAGGCCGAAACGCTGCGCCACGTCGGCCAGACGCGCCCGGGCTGCATTGCGCCGGGTGAAAAGCTGCCACAGCGGCTCTGACCCCAGCATGATGTTGTCGAGCACGCTGAGGTTGTCGGCCAGCGTGAAATGCTGATGCACCATGCCGACCCCGGCAGCCAGCGCCGCGCGCGGGTCACCCGGCGCCAGGGGCTTGCCGAACACCGCGATCGATCCCGCGTCGGCGATGTAGTGGCCGAACAGGATGGACACCAGTGTCGACTTGCCGGCGCCGTTCTCGCCCAGCAAGGCGAGCACCTCTCCGGCGCCCAGGGACAGCGTGATGGCGTCATTGGCCACCAGGGGGCCGAAGCGCTTGGTAATACCGGTCAGTTGCAGGACGGTGTCGGTCACACGGTTCGATAAAAAAAAGACACCCCGCTGGAGGGGTGCCTTTCTTGTTGGATCCCCCAGGCCTACTTGAAGCTGGCCTTGGGCTGGTTGTCGTCGACCTTGACGGTGAACTTTCCTTCGCCGATGGCTTTCTCCTTGGCGCGCATCTTGGCAACTACTTCGACCGGGATCTTCTTCTCAAACGTACCCAGGGGCGCCAGCGAGGAACCCTTGTGCTTCATCATCGAATACGGGCCATAGTCCTCGGCCGTGAACTTGCTTTCTTTGGCCAGTTTGATCGCGCGGTCGGCGGATGGCTCGAAGTGCCAAAGTGCGGAAGACACGACCGTATCCGGGTATTTGTCCTGCGTGTTGATCACATTGCCAATGGCGAGCTTGCCCTTTTCCTTGGCTGCGTCGCTGACGCCGAAACGCTCTGCGTACATGACATCGGCACCTTTGTCGATCATCGCGAACGCGGCTTCTTTGGCCTTCGGGGGGTCAAACCAGCTATTGATGAAGCTCACGCTGAACTCCACCTTGGGATTGACCTCCTTTGCGCCGGCCATGAACGCATTCATCAGGCGGTTGACCTCGGGAATCGGGAAACCGCCCACCATGCCGATCTTGTTGCTCTTGGTCATGCCGCCAGCAATCATGCCGCTGAGGTAGGCCGGCTCCTGGATGTAGTTGTCGAACACACTGAAGTTTGGCGCCTGCGGCTTGCCCGAGGAGCCCATCAGGAACGAGACTTTCGGGAAGTCCTTGGCGACCTTGCGTGCCGCAGCTTCCACTGCAAACGCTTCTCCGACGATCAAGGTGTTGCCGGCAGTCGCATACTCGCGCATGACACGTTCGTAGTCGGCGTTGGACACGTTTTCGCTGGCCTTGTACTCGATGTCGCCACGCGCCTCGGCCGCCTTGAGCGCCTGGTGCAGCCGGCCGGCCCACTGCTGCTCGAACGGGACGGTGTAGATGCCTGCGACTTTGAGCTTGGCCTGCGCGGACGCAATGCCGGGCGATCCAGCGGCGAGTGCGGCGACCAGGGCGATGAGGTGACGGCGGTTGAGAGATTGCATGGGTTGTTGTGCTCCGTGGTTGGGGTGAAAGAAACGGTTGTTCAAGTGCCGGCGCGCTCGAGCATGGCGTGCAGCAAGACGTTGCAGCCAGCCGTGATGTGCTCAGGCTTGGCGTCTTCAATCTCGTTGTGGCTGATACCGTCTTTGCAGGGGATGAAGATCATTCCCGCCGGTGCCAGTTGGGCCATGTAGACCGCGTCGTGCCCGGCGCCCGAGACCACATTCATGTTGGAGTACCCGAGTTTGTTGGCGGCGCGCCCGACCGCATCCACACAGTCGTCGTGGAAGGCCTGCGCCCGGTAACTCGACACCAGCTCGATGGTGATCGGCAGACCACTGTCCTTGCTCAGTTTCGCGGCGTAGGCTTTTACTTCGTTCGCCATGGTGTCGACCAGGGCGTCGGTGGCATTGCGCAGGTCGATGGAAAACTTGACGCGGCCCGGGATCACGTTGCGGCTGTTCGGGTGTACATGCACCATGCCCACGGTGCCGCGGCCATGCGGCTTGTAGCGCAGCGCCGCCGCCAACACCTCCTGCATGAGATGGGTGGCCACCTGCAGCGCGTCCTTGCGCAAGGCCATCGGCGTCGGGCCGGCATGCGCCTCCATGCCGGTCACGGTGCAGTCGAACCAGCGAATGCCCAGCACGCCCTGCACCACACCAATCGTCTTGTTGTTGTCTTCCAGCACCGGACCCTGTTCGATGTGGGTCTCGAAATAGGCGCCAATCGGATGCTCGCCCGGCTCCTGCGTGCCGATGTAGCCGATACGTTCGAGCTCTTCCCGAACAGACTTGCCGGCAGTGTCTTTGGCCGCATAGGCATGCTCCAGCGTGAACGCCTTGGCGAACACACCCGAACCCATCATCACTGGTACAAAACGCGAACCTTCCTCGTTGGTCCAGAAGGCCACCTCAAGTGGCGCCTCGGTCTCGATGCCGTGGTCGTTGAGCGTACGTACGACTTCTATGCCAGCCAGCACTCCGTAGTTGCCGTCGAACTTGCCGCCGGTGGGTTGCGTGTCGATGTGGCTCCCGGTCATGATGGGGGGCAGGGCGTTGTTGCGCCCGGCGCGGCGCATGAAGCCGTTGCCGATCTTGTCGATCACCACCTTCATGCCGGCCTCTTTGGCCCAGCCGATCACCAGGTCGCGTCCCTGTTTGTCCAGATCGGTCAGTGTCAATCGGCAGACGCCACCTTTTTCGGTGGCGCCGATTTTGGCCAACTCCATCAGCGACTTCCACAGACGGTCGCCGTTGATGCGCAAGGCATCGATTTTCGGATTGCTGGTTCGTTCAGCGACGGCAGTAGTCATTGGAATCTCCTGGAATGGTGGGGTTGCTGTCAACGCACGACGGCAGTGGGTTTGAGGGCCTCGGTGCGTTTCTGGGAGGCGTCGAAGTTGGGGCCGAAGGGCGGACGTTTGAGGTACCGTCCGGCGCCGCGCACCGCGCGCAGGTCGCCATTGACCCAGACCAGTTTGCCCTGGCTCAGCGTGTGGGTGGCAACGCCTCGGATCGGGCGGCCCTCGAAGACGTTGAAGTCGCCTTTGGAGAATTGGGTTTTGACCGAAATGGTCTTTGTGCCCTGCGGGTCCCAGACCACGATATCAGCGTCGGCGCCGTCAATGATGGCGCCTTTTTGCGGGTGCAGGTTGAACAACTTTGCGGCGTTGGTGGAGGTGATCGCCACGAACTCGCTGGGCGTGAGCCGCCCGGTGTTGACGCCAGCATCCCAGATCACGTGCATGCGGTCCTCGATGCCGCCACAGCCGTTCGGTATCTTGGTGAAGTCGTCTTTTCCGGCGGCCTTTTGCGGTGCACAGAAAACGCAGTGGTCGGTGGCGGTGGTGTGCAACTGGCCGCTTTGCAGTCCGCGCCATAACATTTCCTGGTGTCCCTTGGGCCGGAACGGCGGGCTCATCACATAGGCGGCGGCGGTGGCGAAATCGGGATTGCGATACACACTGTCATCGAGCACCAGATGCCCCGCCAATACCTCGCCGAAGACGCGCTGGCCGCGGGCGCGGGCGCGCGCAATCGCTTCGGCGGCTTCGATGCAGCTCACGTGCACGATGTAGATCGGCACACCCAGCACGTCGGCGATGGCGATGGCACGATTGACCGCCTCGCCCTCGACCATCGGCGGGCGCGACAGCGGATGCCCTTCGGGGCCGGTGATACCCATCTTCAACACCTCCTGCTGCAGCAGGAACACCAGTTCGCCATTTTCGGCGTGCACGGTGGGCATGGCGCCCAGCTCGAGTGCGCGCTTGAAGCTGTTGACCAGCGTCTCGTCGTCACACATGATGGCGTTCTTGTAGGCCATGAAGTGTTTGAAGGTGTTGATGCCTTCTTCGCGCACCAGCGTTCCCATATCGGCGTGCACTGAGTCACTCCACCAGGTCACGGCCACGTGGAAGCCATGATCGGCGGCGGATTTTTCGGACCAGCCGCGCCACATGCGGTAGGCATCGAGCAGGCCTTGTTTCGGGTCCGGGATCACAAAGTCGATGATGCTGGTGGTGCCGCCGGTAAAACCGGCCGCCGTGCCGCTGAAGAAGTCGTCCGCCGCCACGGTGCCCATGAAGGGCAACTGCATGTGGGTATGCGGGTCAATGCCGCCGGGCATCACATACTGGCCTCCGGCGTCCACTACCTGCGCACCGGTCGGCGCCGCCAGGTTTTCGCCGACGCTGTGCACCTTGCCATCCACACACATTACATCGGCACGAAACTCACGGTCCGCATTGACCACGGTACCGCCGCGAATCAGGACTGCATTCACACTCATGGAGAACTCCAGGGTAGGGGTTGGGATTTGGCGGTCATCATAGGCCCGGCTCGGGTGCCTCAGGCCGTAACGGCGGCCTTGAACGTCGGGCTCGACGGGTTATTTGGATGCGTGGTCCAGTTCGCGTAATGCGCCGGCACTGCCTTGCCGGTGCGCTGGTCGATCTCGCCGCTTTGCAGGACACGCATGCTCAGGGTGTCTGGCACCGGGCAGATCGACACACACAGGTTGCATCCCACACATTCGTCTTCCTTGATCTCGAAGTGGCGCTGGCCGTCCTTGCGGGCGGAGATCGCCTGGTGCGAGGTATCCTCGCATACTGCATAACAGCGGCCGCACTGAATACAGTTGTCCTGGTTGATGACGGCCTTCTCGACGTGGTTCAGGTTCAGGTTGCTCCAGCCGGTAATGCTCGGCACGGCTTTGCCGACCATCTGGGCGACGCTGGTGTAGCCCTGCTGGTCCATAAAGTTGGACAGGCCGTCACACATGTCCTGCACGATCCGGAAGCCGTACACCATGGCCGCGGTACACACCTGCACCGTGCCGCTGCCAAGCGCAATGAACTCGGCCGCATCGCGCCAGTTGTTGATTCCGCCAATTCCCGAAATTGGCATTCCCGCCGTCTGCGGGTCGCGCGCAATTTCGGCCACCATGTTGAGTGCAATCGGCTTGACGGCCGTGCCGCAATAACCTCCGTGCGAGCCTTGTTTGCCGACGCTGGGCAGCATGGTCATGCTCTCCAGGTTGACGCCCATGACCGAGTTGATGGTGTTGATCAGCGACACCGCGTCAGCCCCGCCTTTTTTGGCGGCCCGCGCCGGGTACCGGATGTCGGTGATGTTCGGGGTGAGCTTGACGATCACCGGCAGCTTCGAATAACTCTTGCACCAGCGCGCCACCATCTCGATGTATTCAGGCACTTGCCCGACGGAAGAGCCCATGCCGCGTTCGCTCATGCCGTGCGGGCAGCCAAAGTTGAGCTCGATGCCGTCGCAGCCAGTATCTTCGACACGCGGCAGGATGTTTCTCCAGGATTGCTCCTCACACGGCACCATGATCGAGACGATCATGGCACGGTCCGGCCAGGCCCGTTTGACGCGCCGGATCTCGTCCAGGTTGGTCTGCAACGGGCGGTCCGAGATCAGTTCGATGTTGTTGAAGCCGATCACGCGCCGGTCGCCACCCATCAAGGTGGAGTAGCGCGGTCCGTAGACATTGACGATGTGCGGGTCTTCGCCCACGGTTTTCCAGACCACGCCACCCCAGCCCGCCTCCAGCGCGCGCACAACGTTGTACTCCTTGTCGGTGGGCGGCGCCGAAGCCAGCCAGAACGGGTTCGGACTGTGAATGCCCAGAAATTCAGTGTGAAGGTTTGCCATGTTCAGACTCCGTTGGCGACGGACAGCGCCGCGTGCATGGACAGTGCGGCCACTTTGCCGTGTTCTACCGCCTCGACCGTCAGGTCGCGTCCGCCGCAGCGGCAGTCACCACCAGCCCAGACTTTGTTGTGCGAGGTGCGTCCCTGTTCGTCGGTCTGGATGCGCCCGCCCTGCAACTCAAGCAGCGCGCCGACGGGTTGTCCCACAAAAGTTTGACCGATGGCCTTGTACACCGTGTCGGCGGGCAGATCGAAGCTCTCGCCGGTTTCTACCAGTTTGTCGCCGTCCTGGCGGGTTTTGGCAAACCGCATGCCGCGCACTGCGCCACCTTCTTGCAGCACCTCTTTGGGCGTTGCCCAATGCCGGATCGTGACCCCGTTGCTCTTGGCCCATTCGATTTCATGCCCGGACGCGGACATGTCCTGCGGTCCGCGCCGGTACACAATGCTGACCTCGTCCGCCCCTAGTTTGCGCGACTGCACCGCCGCGTCCACGGCGGTCATGCCGCCGCCGATCACCAGTACCTGACGCCCGATGGGCAATTGTGCGTAGTCGCTGGCCTGGCGCAGTTCGGCGATGAACTCTACTGCGTTGCGCAGGCCGGTGTTGTCCGGCTCGCGGATGCCGATGGAATTGACGCCGGTCAGGCCCATTCCCAGGAATACGGCATCGTATTGCGCCACCAGCTCGGCCAGCGTGACTTCGCGGCCCAGGCGGGTGTTGTTGCGGATCTCGATGCCCCCGATGGACAGCAGCCAGTCAATCTCTTGCTGCGCGAAGCCGTCCACCGTCTTGTAGGTTGCCAGCCCGTATTCGTTGAGTCCGCCCGGTTTGGCGTTGGCGTCCAGCACCAGTACCTCGTGTCCCAGGCGCGCCAGGCCGTGGGCGCAGGCCAGGCCGGCCGGGCCGGCACCGACCACGACAATCCTGCGGCCGGTTGCTGCAGCGCGGGTAAACAACGGTGCGCCAGGTTTTGCGAAGTACGCGTCGGTGGCATATCGCTGCAGCTGCCCGATTTCGACCGGCTTGTCTTCGTTCGTGTTGCGCACGCAGGCTTGCTCACACAGAACCTCGGTTGGGCAGACCCGGGCGCACATGCCGCCGAGCGGATTGGCGCTGAGGATCGCGTTGGCCGACCCGCGGATGTTGCCGTCGGCAATGCGCTGGATGAAGCTTGGGATATCGATGCCGGTCGGGCAGGCGGTCTGGCACGGGGCTTCGTAACAGTAGTAGCAACGGTCGGCTTCGATCAGGGCCTGTGCCAGTGTCAAGGGCGGATGGGCGTCGCAAAAATTGTGCGCGTATTCGCCAGCGCTCAAGCGCGCGGGCCGAATGTTGGGTGCTGACGTGGTGGCGGTCATGGATAGGACTTTCTCTGCAGCTAGCTTAAAAACTTACCAGTTGGTAAATATTCACTAAATTGGACGCGCAATCAGGTGCCGATTCAACTGGGGTTTACCCGGAAAGCGGCATGCAAGAGTCGGGCCACGGCGGCCGCATGTTTACGACTACCATCGGCGCAACATGACCCTGCGTGTGAAGCCCGTCGCCGCCAACGTCAAACGCAGTGACTCGCGCGAACGACTGGAGCACGACATCCTGGAAGCCGCAAAGCGGCTGTTCGCGGTGCGCGGTTACGGCGGCGTGTCGCTTGACCATATTGCGCGCGAAGTCGGCACCGCCAAGCAAAACCTGCTGTACTACTTTTCCAGCAAGGAGAGCCTTTACCGGCGCGTTTTGCACGGCGTGCTCGACGTGTGGTTGTCCTACATGGAGGCGATCACCCACCACGCCGACGACCCGGAGACGGCGCTGCGCAAGTACATCGCCGGCAAGTTGCGTTTTTCGCGCGAACATCCCTTTGATTCGCGTGTTTATGCGAACGAGGTGGTGTCGGGCACGCCCCTGTTTGCGCAGGAAATCAAGGACCGCGTGTTGCCGGCGCTGCAGGCCGACATTGCCGTCTTCAACCGCTGGGCGCAGCAGGGTGTCTGCCGCCCGGTCGATGCGGCGCATCTGATGGTTGTGTTGTGGGCCTCGACCCAGGCCTATGCGGACTATGCAAGCCAGATCTGCCTGGTGCTGGGAAAGCCGGAGCTTGACGCCGAAGACTTTGCAGCCGCCGAGCGCTTGTTGCTCGACATGGTGCTGCGCACCGTACTTACCAAGGCCGACTGAATGCACCTGTTGCACCCCGCCGTAGTTGCTTCGCCGTGCTGGTTGGCCGAGGTTCCCATCATGGGGCGCACTCCCATGGTGCGCAGGTGCTGGTGCGGGTAGCGACGAGTCCCTACCCCCAAACACTACCAGCCTGCGGCATCGGGGCGGGTTGCCGCTTGCCGATGGGGAAATCAAACCGATCTGGTGTGGTGTCGCAGACTTGAGGATACGGA